>JAJXWG010000096.1 GCA_021781695.1 Pseudomonadota bacterium | reverse complement strand
AATCCGCTGCCGAAATATTCATCGCATCGAACAGCTCTTCCGTCACCATATTGACGACAAATTCTCCATTGGCCAAAATGTTCTTTGCAGTGTCTTTTATTCCACCAGCGTCGTTAAGACCGATGCTGATGATGAGATAGAGCGGATTGGCGCCAACTGCATTAAAAAAACTGAATGGCGCAAGATTGACCACGCCGCTTGGACTCAGGGTGCTCACCCATGCGATTGGACGCGGCACCACAAGATTGGTCAACAGCTTATAATTGTCTGCAACTGAATGAAGGGACGGATCGATTTGCATCTGAATGCTGAGGTTGGTCTAAATCAGCCTGCATTGTAACGTCAAGAACAGCCGGTGTAACTATCGATTTCACATGCCTGTTGGCTGATTTTCCAGCAGGAACTGCACCAAACACCTTAACTTGGCAGGTTTGACGGGCCTGTCCAGAAAATGATGCCCGGTCATATCAGCAAAGCTGCCTGAGTTCGCATCGCTTCCGATCAGGATGCATGGCTGACGCGCGAGTTTGCTCACAGTTCCATACAGCCCGGAATTGCAAAGAAGCAAATCCCAGCATGCCCCGTTTTTCAACAGGGCACGCACGGAGGTGGACGAACGTGCAACCGACACCTCGCAACCCCACGAGGCAAGCAGCATCGCCATGCCTTCCCTCGCCTGCTTATCATTGTCCACGACCAGCAGTTTTTTCCCGGCCAGCTTATCCTTTTGCATGGATTGCCTGTTCGTTCTTGCCATGCTGACTCGCAGCGCAAAGGTCGAACCCACTCCGGGGGCTGAACGCAGCGTAATTTTATGGCCCAGCAATTTTGCCAGGCGATCAACGATGGACAAGCCCAGCCCCAGACCTTTCTGTGCATCCATTTCAGGCGCATTCAACTGGACATATTCGCAGAAGATGCCGGATTGGCTTTCCTGATCTATGCCTATGCCGTTGTCTCGCACCTCGATTGCCATGTCAGCGCCGCGACGTCTGCACGCGACCATCACTGTGCCGTGAGGCGGTGTGTATTTCAGGGCATTACTGACAAGATTCATCAGTATTCTTTCCAGCATCAATGGGTCGCTGGCGACAGACCCACGCAACGGATGCATCACCAGACGTATGTGTCTGGTTTCAGCCAGCACCTGAAAGTTTGCATGGACTCTGTCCAGAATGCCTGAAATGTCGCAGGATTGCTTGTTTGGCTTAACCGCACCCGCATCCAGCTTTGCTATGTCAAGCAGGGAATTGATCAGCTGGGCGATGGCATCCACCGATCGTTCCACTTGCCCCACCAGCTGCTGCTCTTCTTCACCGGAAATCTTGCGGCGCAATTCCGCCACATATAGTCCAAGCGCATGTATCGGTTGACGCAAATCATGACTTGCTACTGCAAGAAAACGGTTATTGTCGCGATGCGCGCGTTCTGCCTGCTCTTTTTTTTCACGCAACAAATGAATCGCCCCAGCCACATGCTGAGGGATGAAATTGCGTTCAAGGCTGCGCTGTTCGATCATGGCTGCTCTCCCGCATCAGTCTTGCCTGACGCCTTGTCAAAGGCGCCGGGCCGAACACCAGATAAAATCAATGAACAACCTGGATATTGGAAGCCTGCTTCCCCTTGGGGCCCTGCGCGACTTCAAAGCTGATCTTCTGGCCTTCCTTCAGGGATTTGAAACCACTGGCATTGATTGCCGAAAAGTGCGCGAACAGGTCATCACCCCCCTCATCAGGCGTAATGAATCCGAAACCCTTTTCATCGTTGAACCATTTGACTTTACCTGTTGCCATGATGCACTCCTTAGCGTTTAAAGATTAATGATTTACTTCCCTTACAACCTTGTTGGCTCCCTCTTCCGTCATACCCCCCGGTTGGGAAGAGGGACAAGGTATCGCTACGCGATCTCTAAAAAACAATCGGAACTATCCCCCGGTCTTGGCGGCTGCAAAACAGTCATTCCGCCAAAGGCAATCGCTCTGGTCGCACACGCCCGCATAGGCGGTTGCGTAACAATCGAAATTGCCCTCCTCCATCTGTATTGATTTGATCAGATCGGACTTTGATCGCTTGCTGGTTTGCAGGCCGTGCAATTTGGCCATGTCTCGTATTGCTTCAAGTTTCATGATGCATTCCCCAATGGATGATCAGCTTCCTGTCCGTGCATTCACAAGCCGTATCTTTGATGTGCTGTCTGCAGAGTCCGCATATCTTGAAGTACGACTCACCGGCGACTTCTGAGACGAGGCCAGCTTGCTGCACAGAGCTGCGTTGCATGCTTCCAGCACTTCAATGCGCCTAGTCAGATATTCAGTTCTCTGATCGACATTCTGCTCAAGGTAATAGCGATGCTCATGCAGTTCAGATCTCATCTTTTTCAGCTGCTGCATGAGGCTGAACATAAACAATTTCGTGCTGGACTTTCTATATCTGTTCACCATGTAATTTTCCCAATCTGGTGTATCAATGCGCTCTACCGGTCTGGCGTCTATACATGGTGGGATTATGGGCAACCCTGATTGCAAGCACTATCGGGTGATGCTGATTTTTACATGGAAAACGAGAAGATATGGATAAGAATTTCCCTATCAGTCAGGCGGAAAAATGGGGAGGATCAACTCAATGGGAAAACAGATTGTGGGCAACCGCATAATGGACCAGATCCGCCGTGCTGTTGAGGTTCATCTTTACCATCAGATTGAGTTTGTGTGTGCTAACAGTCTTGTTGCTGATGCATAGCTGATCGGCAATTTCATTGACTCTTTTGCCCTTCACAAGATACCCGAATATCTCAAATTCGCGTTCTGACAAGAGGCAGTGAGGAGCCCTCTGCTCTGGCAGCAAGGCATCAAATGCCAGCTGCTCTGCAAGCGCCGGATTGATATATTTTCCGCCTCCGGCAACCCTGCGTATCGCATCCTGCAACACTTCAGGATCGCTGTCCTTGGAAACAAATCCTGACGCACCCGCCTTGATCGCGCGCGAGGCAACCTGCGTCTCGTTGTGCATGCTGAAAACAAGTATGTGCAGCTGCGGATAATCGCATTTGATCTGGCTGATCAGATCCATGCCGGTCACGCCCGGCATGGTGAGATCAAGCAGCAATAAATCGACATCCTCATGCTCTTTGAGTTTTGCAAGTACATCAGGGCCATTGACAGCTTCTGCCGTTACTCTGATGTCCAGAGTCAATGCCAGGATTTTATTAATACCTTCGCGAACGATGGCATGGTCGTCAGCAATCAAAATTTTAATCATCGATTCTTCTCCCCGGATTGGTCTGATTCGGCGGCATATAAACCGTCACGGTCGTGCCTCGGCCTTTTGCGCTGGTCAATTCAACCTTGCCTTGCATGGCAAGAGCGCGTTCACGCATCCCCATCAGGCCGAACGATTTTTTTGCCGGCAACTCGGATGGATCAAATCCCACGCCGTTGTCGCGTATTGAAACGCACACGCACTCACCACATTGCTTGATCGCAATCTCAACTTCGGTGGCTTGTGCATGCCTTGCGATATTGGTCAGAGACTCCTGCACAATGCGGAACAAAGTCAGCGTGTGTATATCATCGAGCAGATAAAGTATGTCTATCCCATGCAGGACATTAACGCGGCAGCTGATGCCTGTCCGCTCGGAAAAATCACTTCCAAGCCATCCGATCGCGGCCATTACCCCCATATCTAATATGGGTGGGCGCAGGTTCATGGCCACGTTGCGCACACCGCTGATCGCTTTGTCCACCAGCATCAGCATATCCTTGATCATGCCCATCATGGCCGGCTCTTGCTCGGCAAACTGGATGCGCAGCAGGGAGATATCCATGCGCAAAGCCGTCAGGGTTTGCCCTAGCTCATCGTGCACCTCGCGCGCAATACGCTTCAATTCCGCCTCGCGGGCGGCGGTGCTCTGAGTGGACAGCTGGCGCAACAAACGCTGATATTCCTTGAGTTCGGATTCGGTATTCTTGCGCTTGGTGATGTCGCGCACAACGCATTTCAAATAGCATTTATCGCCGATGATGAGCTTGACACCCCTTGCTTCAATGCGAATTACCTGACCATTCGGTTTTTTGTACTTGAATTCTGACGTGGCCGCAAGCCCAATTCTCATGGTTTGAAAAAAAATCTCTTTGGCCAGTGCTGCCTTGTCGGCAGGACGGAATTCCCAGATATACATTTTTTTTATCTGCTCATCCGTAATGCCGCTTAACCGCAAGATTTCCGGGTTGTATTCGACGATCATGCCCGACTCATCGGCTAGCATGATGCCATCCAGTGTGCCATCGAATATGGCGCGATATTTTTCTTCGGATTCGAGCAGTTGCCTGTCTGCCCTTTCACGCTTGGTAATGTCAAACAGCACGACGCGCAACGAGATATCACCGTGACCGTTTTCTATGCGTATGCAATCCAGATATGCCGGAAAGACACTGCCGTCGATGCGGCGAATACTCAGATGGCAGCTTTGCTTTTGATCACTATTCAACATTTCCATGAACTGTTTTTCCCAGCGCTCTGCATCCAAAGGGACAACATATATTGAAAATGGCTGGTTAAGCAGCCGTTTCCGTTCCGCGCCAAACAGTTCAGCAGCGGTATAGTTCATTTCATAGATCAGGCCGTCGGGATTGAGCGTGAAAAGCGAGATGGGTGAAAAATCATATAGGTCCAGGTAGCGGTCACGTGACTCCTTCAATGCCACCTGGGTCTGGCGCAGGTTTTCATTCTGCATTTCAAGTTCTGTCTGGTAGACCTGAAGTTTGTGCAGCAATGCTCCAACAGAGAGGGATTCAATTTCATTATCTTCAACTTGCATCTCTGTTCTGGCACGCAGATGTTCTGGATAGTTGCTCACACTTTCCCCTAATCATCTATTCATGTTTCTTGGTTTTTTCGGTTCATGAAAATGCACGTTTCTCAACTGGCATCCCCAGTCTGCCGCACATCAAGCATATGCGCATATCCTCACCGAACATGGTTGCATTATTCGCCTTAACTTAATATAGGAATAATCCTACCCTGAAATGAGGTTCGTCGAAATCATCGAGCATCCGGGCAGATGAGGTAAAATTTCATTCATTGCACAGAATGAAAGAACCGGCGTTGAAAACAATCAGAATTAGCGATGTAATGCAAAACAGCGGTGTGGTATTCGGAACCAGCGGCGCGCGCGGTCTGGTAAGCGCCATGACAGACGAGGTTTGCGCCGCCTATGCGCTGGCTTTTCTGTCATCCATCGGTCAGTCTTTTGCGATTAACCGCATTGCGCTGGGGATAGACCTGCGGCCCAGCAGTCCTCGCATCGCAAGAGCCTGCGCATCAGCGCTGCACCATGCAGGCATCATCGTCGAATATTGCGGCGCGCTGCCGACCCCGGCGCTTGCGCTGTACGCCCATAATCAAAGCATCCCCGCGATCATGGTAACCGGCAGCCACATCCCGTTCGACAGGAACGGCATCAAGTTTTACCGACCGGACGGCGAAATCACCAAAGCAGATGAGCTGGCCATTGCCGAAGCCGTTGTGGAAATGCATGAGAGTGAAAGTGAGCTGCCGGAATTCAATCCGGCAGCGGTTAAACAGTATATGCAGCGTTATCTCGACTTCTTTCCGAATTTCGAGGGCTTGCATCTTGGCTTGTATGAACATTCCAGCGTGGCACGCGATGTATTGAGGAATATTCTGGAAGGCCTGGGCGCCAAGGTCACCTCGCTCGGACGCACCGAAGAATTCGTGCCCATCGATACCGAAGCGGTTGCAGAAGTGGATATTCAAAGGGCACGCGCATGGGCACAGACTTACCATTTCGACGCCATCATCTCGACCGATGGAGATGGCGACCGGCCGCTGATTTCCGATGAAGAGGGCAACTGGCTGCGCGGCGATATTGTGGGCCTGATTTGCGCGCGCTATCTGGGCGCAAAAAAGGTGGTCGTGCCGGTCAGCTGCAACACTGCGATCGAGCTTTGCGGTGCTTTTGAGACAGTGGTCCGCACCAGAATCGGTTCGCCTTACGTGATCGCGGGCATGCAGGAATTCAGCTCCCCTCTCCTCAACTCGCCCTCCCCTCAATCCTCTCCCACTTATACGAGAGGAGGCGAACGAAAAGAACAGTCTTTAATTCCTGCGGTGGTGGGCTTCGAAGCCAACGGTGGATTTCTGGCAGGCTCCAGTTTTATTCATGACGGGAAAAGCCTGTCTCCCCTGCCCACCCGTGATGCGGTCCTGCCGGCCCTGGCAGTGCTAGCAGCCGCCAAAGCGATGAACGGCAAGGTGTCCGATCTTTTGAAAGATTTGCCTGCGCGTTATACCGCAAGCGACAGGTTGCAGGATTTTCCTGTTGCAGCCAGCCTTGAGCTGATTTCAAGATTGACAAGCGACAGGCAGGCACATTACCTGGCGCCGGATGGCGCAAAGCCGGTTGATATTGATACCACTGATGGCTTGCGCATCAGATTCGACAACGGCGAAATCGTGCATTTGAGGCCATCCGGCAACGCGCCAGAGTTGCGCTGTTATTGCGAGGCATCAAGCAATGAGCGCGCAATGCAGCTGGTCAGAAACGTGCTGGCAAAGATTCAACTGGCCTAGATGCTTGCGCAAAATTCACCCATACACATTGGCCATCTTGCAAATGCA
>JAJXWG010000002.1 GCA_021781695.1 Pseudomonadota bacterium | reverse complement strand
GCTGCTGGCAGGCATCGTGCTGGCAATGAAACTGAAGTTCGGATGAGCTCTTCTTAAGGTATACGCCACTCCTATGAACCACTTACCAGAAATCGATCCCAATCAATCCATCGAACTACTCAAAGAGCTGCATATCCTGACGCGCGATGGAAAGATTAACCAGGACAGTCGCCGCAAGCTCAAGCAGGTATATCACCTGTATCATTTCATCGAACCTCTGCTGGAAGAACTCCTGGTTAGCCGGCATGAGCTTACATTGGCCGATCACGGCGCAGGCAAATCTTATCTGGGATTCATCCTTTATGATCTGTTCCTGAAATCACACAAAACAGGACACATTTACGGCATCGAAACACGCGAACCGTTGGTAAAGAAATCTCAGGAGCTTGCAAATAAGCTAGGGTTCTCAAGGATGTCTTTCCTGAATCTTTCGGTAGAGGAATCCATCGATTCGGCGCTCCTGCCTGATCAGATTGATATTGTCACAGCATTGCACGCCTGCAATACCGCCACCGACGATGCCATCAAATTCGCCCTGCATAAAAATGCTCGATTTATCGTGCTCATTCCCTGCTGCCAAGCCGAAGTCGCAAGCGCGCTCAACAAACACAAAAACCAGTCATTTGGCAAAACACCGCTGTCTGAAATCTGGCGACATCCCATACACACCCGCGAATTCGGCAGCCATCTGACCAATGTGCTTCGCTGCCTGCTACTGGAATCTAAAGGATACCAGGTCAAGGTGACGGAGCTGGTCGGCTGGGAACACTCGATGAAAAACGAACTGATCATTGCGCGCCGCACAGAACAGCCGCGCAAGGATGCAAAGATGCGGCTGGAATACATCCTGGAAGAATTAAACCTGGAAAGCCTGCAAGACCGCTTTATTTATTGAAACGCCCCGCTATAAATGAACAGCTAGGGTTATTGTCGTGCATGAACTATAATTCCACATGTTCTGTCTCATTTAACCAGCGTTGATCAACCGCAAACCTAATTCCCGTATCGGGTTAAACCAATGGATGCCATTACATTAAAAGGGAGCGAGCATGCCGTATTGTTGTTGCACGGCCTGCAAAGCAGCCCAGCAGAACTGCAGCCGATTGCCAAGCGACTTCATCAGGCAGGCTACACAGTGCATGCGCCTCATATCAAAGGATATGGCTTCACGCATGGCGACACACCGCGTTCAGTGACACCCTGGCAAGACTGGCATGCCAGCGCGCTGAAAGAATTTCGCGGACTCAAACAGCAATACCATACCGTTGCGGTGGGCGGGCTGTGCATAGGCGCTACCCTTGCCTTGAGCATCGCGGCAGAACTGGCAGACGAGATGTCCGCCCTGACTTTGCTTTCCACCACTCTGTGGTATGACGGATGGGGCATCCCCTGGTACCGATCTTTACGCTACATCGGATATTATTCGCCGTTTCGCTATGTTTACAGTTACCGCGAGCGCGAACCGTTTGGGCTGAAAAACAAACAACTGCGCAAATGGATCGCGCGGGAAATGAGTCACAAGGACTCATCTATCGTCGGCGCCAGCAAGCTCAATTTACCGGCGATACAGGAGGCAGAGCGCATGATCGCCTTTGTCAAAAAATCCATGCATCGGATCACAGCTCCTGCCATCATCATCCATGCAGAAGAAGACGAAATCGCTTCTCCTCGAAACGTTCGCTTCGTGTCGGAACATATTGGCTCAAAAGTGGTGAAAATCGTGATGTTGCATAACAGCTACCACATGATTACGGTAGACAATGACAGAGAACTGGTAGCCAGTGAAACCATTGATTTTTTCAACACGCACATCCTTGCATCGCCTTGCAATACTTAACAATACTGTACAACACAAAAAACCTTATCTCAATAACAAGTGGAAATTCACTCGCTTGTTTGCGCCTTGAAAGCGCATCATTTAGATGCAGATTCGGTTATAATCTTTTCCGAGTAATTATTTAACACCCATTGCCATGAGTTCATTACCTACCATACAGCGCATGATGGTCGAGCAGTTTGACCTTAAACCTGAAGACTTGACACCAGATGCCACCCTGGAAAGCTTGGGGCTGGATTCGTTGTCAGTCATCGAGTTCATGTTCAATCTTGAGGACGAACTCAAGATAAAATTTCCAGACGAACGGGTGGAGCTCAAGACCTTGCAGGATGTGGTCAATCTGGTTGACAGGATAGTCGCCGAGCAATCGGCGTAATCAATGCCATGTCCAGGCGCGTTGTCATCACCGGATTAGGCATCGTTTCACCGACAGGGTCATCACCAGAGCAGTTCTTTAGCAACCTGATGCTTGGCCGCTCCGGAATCAAACGATTGAATCGTCCTTTTGCCGATCAGCTTTCGATACGCATTGCGGCCCCCGTGGACGATTTCAACCCGGTTGCGCACTTTTCCAAGATACAACTCACCGGCATCGAACGTTTCAGCCAGCTTGCCCTGGTTGCTGCCGAACAAGCAATACAGGATGCCCGGCTGATACTGAGTGAGCCGGAATATCAGCGTGCTGGTGTATATATGGGCTCGTGCCTGGGTGGCGCGGGCACGCTGGAAGACGGCTACATCGAAGTCTTCAAACACGATAATCCGCGCATCAAGCCGCTCAGCGTGCTGCTCAGCATGAATAATGCCGCAGCCTCACATCTTTCCATCAAGTATCACCTGCAAGGGCCCAACATCACTTACGCCACCGCGTGCTCATCTTCGGCTATTGCCCTGGGCGAAGCATACCGCCAGATAAAACACGGTTATGCAGACGTAATGCTGGCCGGCGGCTCTGAAGCGATGCTTACACTGGGAGCAATGAAAGCCTGGGAAGCCTTGCGCACCGTTGCTCACGAGGATCCGAATGATCCTGGTGCATCCTGTAAACCGTTTGCAAAGGATCGCAGCGGTCTCGTTCTGGGTGAAGGTGCTGCGGTGCTGGTGCTGGAAGACGCCCAGCGCGCGCTACAGCGGGGAGCCACGATATATGCGGAACTGGCAGGCTATGACTGCTCATCGGATGCAAGCCATATCACCAAACCTGATTCTGGTGGGCAGACGCGCACCATCCTCAATGCGCTAAAGGATGCCGGACTGAAACCAGAAGATATCGATTATGTGAACGCGCACGGCACGGCAACCCTGGCTGGCGACATAGAAGAAACCAAAGCCATCAAGCAGGTGTTCGGCTCTCATGCCTACAAGCTTCCAATAAGTTCGACAAAATCCATGCATGGCCATCTGATGGGTGCGACCGGTGCAGTTGAGTTCATGGCCGCTGTTCTCGCAATGAAGCACAACTCCATCCCCCCTACCATCAACTTGCATCTGCCCGATCCCGAGTGCGATCTGGATTACGTTCCAAACCAGGGTAGAACCGATGTCTCACTCAATGCCGTGATGTCCAATTCATTTGCATTCGGTGGCACGAACGCGGTACTGATCGCCCGCCGCTTTTCGGTATAGCGCACTTCCTTCATGTCCATGAAGGAATTTAATCTTTCTGCATGGGCACTCAAACATCCGGCTTTGATGCTCTACACGCTGTGCGCGTTGTTTTTTTCCGGCATTTTCTTCTACACACAGCTGCCGCAAAATGAAGATCCTGACTTCACATTCAGGGTGATGAGCATCAAACTGTCTTGGCCGGGTGCAAGCGCAAGTGAAGTCGAACAGCAACTCACCAACCCGGTTGAACGAAAATTACAACAAACACCCTGGCTGGATAATGTCAGCAGTTACTCCAAGGCAGGCGAAGCGGGAATTTACATCACGCTCAAGGATGCGATGCCACCGGCACAACTTGAACCCAGCTGGAACCGGGTTCGCAAAGAGCTGGCAGACATGCGCCTGCCTGATGGCGCTGCTGAGCCAGTTATCAATGACCATTTCGGCCAGACTTTTACAGCAATCTATGCCTTCACCTCAAAATCGCTAAGCAATGCCGCGCTTGCCGGTGAGGCGCGAGTTGTGCGGGATGAATTGCTAGGCATAGCAAATGTCAGCCATATCGAACTGATCGGCATCCAGCCGGAAAGGGTATATATTGATTTCAATGACAAAGCCGAACCCGGCATCAACCCATGGCAAATCGCATCTGCATTAAAAGCGCAGAATGAAATCCAGTCTGCCGGAGAAATAAACACTTATCTTGACGTGATACGACCGCGCGTGAACGGTCATCTCGATTCAGTCAAAAGCATACAGGACTTCTCATTTCAAGCAGACGGAAAAAGCTATCGCCTGAATGATATCAGTCACGTTTACCGCGCCTATGCTGACCCCGCCACTTTCAAGATGCGCACCATGGGGCAGGAGGCAGTCGGCCTCGCCATTGCGATCTCGCCCCAAGGCAATGTCACCCAACTTGGCAAGGATCTTGAACAAAAATTCGCGAGCATCAAAAAAAAGTTGCCGGCAGGTATAGAGATTCATCAGATATCCGATCAGTCCCATGTCGTCAGAAAATCCATCGCCGAATTCATGCAGGCCCTGCTTGAGGCTTTCGCGATCGTGCTGGCAGTGAGTTTCATAAGCCTGGGTCCGCGTGCAGGCCTAGTGGTAGGGCTGTCGATTCCGCTGGTGCTGGCAGGAACCTTCCTGCTGATGTATCTGCTTGGCATCGACCTGCAACGCGTATCCCTAGGTGCATTGATCATCGCACTGGGACTTCTGGTAGACGATGCGATGATCACTGTTGAGATGATGAAGGTAAAACTGGAGCAAGGTTACAGCAAATTGCACGCCGCAACCTTTGCCTATACCAGCACCGCATGGCCAATGCTGACAGGCACGCTGATCACGGCAGCAGCATTTTTGCCCGTGGGCCTTGCGAAGTCTTCTGCCGGCGAATACACCTATTCAATTTCTGTTGTCGTGACCATCGCCCTGCTGATCTCCTGGCTGGTTGCGGTGATCTATATCCCGTTCATCGGCTTTCATCTGATGAAAAAAAATAAGCGGCCCGCATTGCCCGACGATCACTACCGCAGCGGTTTCTACCTGCACTTCAGGCGTGCGGTTGAATTGTGCCTTGAATACAGAAAGAGCGTGATCGTACTCACACTGATTGCCTTTGCAATGGCGCTTGCCGGATTTTCCAAGCTGCAGCAGGATTTTTTTCCGCCGTCTGAACGAACAGAGCTACTGATGGATATATGGCTGCCGGAAGGCACCAGCTTCGCCACCACGGAAAGACTGACTATCGGCCTCGAACAGGATTTAATGAATGATCCCGATATCGTCAATTACACCAGCTACATCGGCGGTGGCACCCCCAGATTCTACCTCCCCCTCGAACTGGAACTGCCTGCCGTCAATTATGCGCAAATTGTCATCAACACTCGCGACATAAAATCGCGCGAGGCTGTGTTAAAACGCGTACGCAGCATACTGGACAAGGATTATGCGGCGATGGGAATACGCATCGCAAGACTAGAAAACGGCCCGCCAGTCGGGTTCCCCATACAGTTCAACGTGACCGGAAAAGACCCAGGGAAACTGCGCGGCATCGCCAGAGAAATCGCAGCCGTTGTAAGGCACAATCCCAACACCAAAAATGTCAATCAGGATTCCAGCGAAAAAATACGCATCCTTGATGTAACGCTCGATCAGCAGAAGAGCCTTCAACTTGGCCTGTCATCCGATGCAGTTTCCAGAAACCTGCGTACACTTTTGTCTGGGCTTCCAGTCACGGATTTTGGCGAGAATGACCAGCGCATCAAAGTCGTCGAACGCGCCGCGCATCATGACGATCCTGATGCGCTAGGTCAAATGAATATCTATACCGATCAGGGAAAATCGGTGCAGCTCAACCAGATTGCCAAAATCAGCGAGACTGAGGAAGAAGGCATCATCTGGCACATGAACCGAATGCCTGTGGTAACTGTACGCGCCGAGGTTCCTGACAATGTGCCTGCTTTAGATGTAAGCATGGCAATCGACCGGCAACTCGCCGCGATTCGTGCAAACCTGCCAGAAGGCTATCGCATCGAAATGGGGGGGGCAATGGAGGGCAGCAATCAGGCACAGGATTCGATTATCGCGATTTTGCCGCTGATGGGCTTTATCATCGTCACCTTGCTGATATTCCAGCTCAAAAAATACAAGCCCGTCACATTGGCTTTGTTCACTGCCCCGTTGGGCATCATCGGTGTGACTGCAACTCTGCTCGCATTTCACGTGCCATTCGGGTTCGTTGCAATGCTGGGCACCATTTCACTGTCCGGCATGATCATGCGCAACTCGGTCATCCTGCTCGATCAGATCAGCCAGAATGCAGAGCTGGGCCCATGGGATGCTATCGTCGAATCCACCGTGCGTCGCTGCCGCCCCATCGTGCTGACTGCAGCTGCCGCAATCCTGGCGATGATACCTTTGACCCGCAGCGTTTTCTGGGGACCGATGGCCATTACCATCATGGGCGGCCTGTTCATCGCAACGCTGTTGACCCTGTTTTGCCTGCCGGCATTGTATGCGCTGTGGTACAAAGTTGAGCGCCTTGGCGGGAAAGCGCCCAATTAACATGTTCTCTTACCAGTTCTGATGCATGGCTTGCGCGGTTTTGCAGCGCGGCAACCAGCGCCGCATTCCTAGGCGCATTTCCCATCGCCACTGCGATATTGCGCAGCCATTGCTCATGGCCGATACGATAAATCGCACTGCCGGACATTTTTTCACGAAACTCATTCTCGTCCCATGCGAACAATTCAACGAGACTGACATCATCTAATCCATTGCGCACCTCAAAATCAGGTTCCGAAGTCATCTTTGCGAAGCGATTCCACGGGCAGACCAGCTGGCAATCATCGCAACCATATATACGGTTTCCAATCAGGGGTCGCAACGCTATTGGAATGCTCCCCTTGAGTTCGATGGTGAGATAGGAAATGCAGCGTCTCGCATCCAGCAGGTAAGGCGCGACGATGGCCTGCGTCGGGCAAACCTCGATGCAGCGCGTGCAACTTCCGCAATGCGCATTCTCCGGATGATCCACAGGAAGCGGAAGATTGATGTAAATTTCGCCCAGAAAAAACCACGATCCCGTATCCTGTGACAGCAACAGCGTGTGTTTGCCGCGCCAACCCAGGCCGGATTTTCTTGCCAATGCCACTTCCATCACCGGTGCGCTGTCGACGAATACGCGCCCTTCGAATTCTGCAACTGCGGTGCGTATCTTCTCTTCCAGCTGCGACAGTCGCTTGCGCATCAGCTTATGATAATCGCGCCCCAGCGCATAACGCGAAATAAAGGCGGATTCCCCATGTTGCAACACCTCCCAGCTGTCCCGGACTTTTGACGGCAGATAATTCATGCGCACGCTGATCACGCGCACCGTACCTGCCAGCAAATCCGCCGGACGGCTGCGCCTTATGCCATGTTTTGCCATATAATCCATCTGCCCATGAAAACCTTGTGCCAGCCAGTTTAAAAAACCGGTTTCAGCCTCTGCAAGATCCGTATTCGCAATACCCGCGGCCTGAAAACCAAGCTCATGCGCCCAGTCGCGTATGTTTTCGGCCAGTTTCTCATACTGCTCTGATTGAGGATTTAAATTTTGCATGACCACGATGATAGCCGAATCACCCTTGACCTCGCTGATGAAAATGCAACCACAGCACTGGCAAGACGACTGGCCGCGCAACTCAAACCCGGCATGGTTATTTATCTCAATGGCGACCTGGGCGCAGGGAAAACCTGCCTGGTGCGCGGAGTATTAAATGCATTGGGCCACACCGGCCACGTAAAAAGCCCGACCTACACCCTGCTTGAACCCTACCATGTCGGCGGGTTAGACTTGCGCCACTTTGACCTGTATCGTTTGCAGGATGAAATTGAATGGGAGCATGCGGGTTTCCGCGATGAATTTGACGGCAACAATATTCTTTTCATCGAATGGCCTGAAAAAGCGCCAGCTCCGCCAGCCGACATCGTGATCGATCTCGTCATTATGCAACAGGGGCGCCGTGCTATCATGAAAGGCAACACCGCAATAGGAAAAGCATGTCTAAAGCTGCTATAAAAACGCCCGCCATTCATCGCCTTTACCAGGCGATATTGCTGGCCATGCTTGGACTGTGGCTCGCACCCTCTCTGGCTGCCATACCGATCACAGCAACGCGCATCTGGCCTGCGCAGGATTACACCCGTCTAACACTGGAATCAAAACAGCCCATCCATCATCACATGTTTTCCGTAGAGAATCCGGATCGTCTGGTCATAGACCTTGATGATGTTGCGCTTGACGATACGCTAAGGAGCCTCACCACCAAGATAGACAGCCACGATCCCTACATCCAGAGCATCCGTATAGGCCATTATAAACCCGGCATCGTGCGTCTGGTGCTCGATCTCAAAGGACAGGTCAAGCCTCAATTGTTCGATCTTGATCCCGTAGGTGAATATGGCTACCGCCTGGTGCTCGATGTCTATCCCGTAGTACCGGCAGATCCCTTGATGACGCTGCTAGGCCATGAAAAACCCATACCTGCCTCAGCCCCCGCTGCCGAGCCCTCCCCTGACAAATCAGCCGACAATGCCGCCAGCAACGCTTCTGCGCAAAAAACGCCACCAGAACCGCAATCCAGAACGCTCATCATCGCAATCGATGCCGGCCACGGCGGCGAAGATCCTGGCGCCAGGGGCAGCCGTGGCTCGCATGAAAAAGACATCACGCTGGCCATTGCGCGCCGTCTTTGTGCGCTGGTGGACGACACGCCCAATATGCATGGCCTGCTGATACGCGATGGCGATTATTTCATCCCCTTAGGCGGGCGTGTCGCGAAGGCACGCCAAGCCAAAGCCGACTTGTTCGTTTCCATACATGCCGATGCTTTCATCAGGCCCGATGCGCACGGTTCATCCGTTTTCGCGCTCTCCGAACATGGAGCAACCAGCAGTGCCGCACGCTGGCTGGCTAAGAAGGAAAACGAAGCCGATTTGATCGGCGGAGTCAACATCGCTGTGAAAGATCCCTATCTTGCCCGCACCCTGCTCGATCTTTCTCAGACAGCAACCATCACGGACAGCTTGCGGCTCGCCAAACAGGTGCTAGGAGAATTGAACGACATCAATGACTTGCATAGCGGCCATGTCGACCAAGCCGGATTTGCGGTGCTTAAATCCCCAGACATTCCGTCGATACTCGTGGAGACTGCTTTCATCAGCAACCCCAGCGAAGAAGTCCGCTTAAACGACAGGAATTACCAGACGAAGTTGGCCAGCGCCATTCTGGATGGCATCAAACGTTACCTCGCACAAAATCCCGCATTATCAAAACGCAATATTGCACAGATGCCATGAATCAGCGATTGCTCAGAATACTGGGCGGTTCAGCCGAACGCTATCCCCATGCGCTGGAAAACAAATTCCCGCGCATCCTCAACATGATCATGTCGCTTTGGGACAAGGACGAAATCGACGAATACCTCATGGAGCTGATGGTCAGCAAGCGCCCCAACCGCGCCGGCTTCCCCCCCGATGTCGCAGCCGACATCATGCATCTAAGCCTGCTCCATGCAATGCAGGATGACTCCGTCAGCCATGAGGATGTATGGGAGGAAATCGCCACAGAATCATCAGAAGATCTGACGCCGCATCGCAATGGCAACTGGTCTGAACCCGGTGCTCATGTGAGATGCAAACTCGACAGACTCAATATACCTTGCACGCCTGAAGGTCTTTTTGAATCGGTTCAGACTGGCAATAGTGCCGCGGTCAATTTGTTTCTTGAAGCGAAGGTGGACACGGAAATCCGCAACAAGCGTGGCTGGACACCGTTGATCGCTGCCGGATTCTACGGCCACGATGGTATTCTTAACTTGCTGCTTCATCGCAAATGCGATGTCAACGCACAGGATATGGACGGGAACACTGCGTTGCACTGGGCCGCCTTTAACGGACACATGCCAAGCACCACCCGCTTGATCGAACATCATGCAAAAATCGACATGCAGAACAACTCAGGCTGCACCCCTCTGATGCAGGCAACTGCGCACAACCATCTGGACATCGTCACACGACTGATAACAGCCGGCGCAAATCTGGATAGCACCGCCGACGACGGCTATACCGCCTTGCACCAAGCTGCCGCTTCTGGCCACCTTGAAATCGTTAAATCACTGCTTGCTCATGGCGCCGCCGGAAATCTGCGCGCAATTGATGAAAACACGCCATACACGCTGGCGCTAAGGAACGGACAAACAGAAGCGATCAAACTGTTAAGCCTGCCGCCATGACACCGCATCAACCCATCTTCCCTGCTGCATACAGAGGATTATCCGGGTCCAGTTTTTCTCCCATCACGGCCGCTTCCTTGAAAGATGCAGCATCCCCCGCCACCTGGAGCTGCGTTGCTATCTTCTCGAAGCTTGATTTGTCGCCGCGCTTTTCATAGAGCTTCAGCAATGCAAGATATCCGTAAGCATTGTTTGGATTGATCCCAATTGCCCGGAGCAGCGCACCCTCGGCCAGATCCTCATTGCCGGCACGCAAATACTTGTTGGCATCCATCAAGACTGCATATTCCGGCGGCACAATGGATTGCCCTTTTTGCTCGCTGCTTGCCAAAGACGGTGCAGCCTTGTCGAATTTCAATGGTGCAGGCTGCTTCAATTGGGCTGACTCTTCCACATGTATAGCTTCCGGATTGTCTGAAGGTGCTCCAAATGCCATGCCGGATTCATCATCATGCAAATCATCAAACGGACTGGGCCTGGACCTGTCCATGCGCCCGCGAAACCAGAACAAGCAAGACACAACCGTTAAAAGTGAGGCGAACGTTAAAACGGGTTTTTTCCATTCTCCCGGGGATTGGACGACAGACGCAGCCTTGGTCTTGTTAGCTTCCCTATGGATACTTGCAGACACCGCACTCGCAGCATCTACGCCGCCTTCACTCACAGAACTCGCCGCAACAACCCCGCTCGCCGTCATATCGACTGCGGTCTGGCCAGTCTGTTTCTCTTTCAAATCCCTGATCACCAGTTGCATTTCGCCAATCTGCAACTTGAGATCATTGAGCAGTTTTTCCTTGGCGATCAACTCTTCCTGCAGTGCATCGTTGTTTGCACTGGCTGACATTGAGGGGGCGTATCTGGATATCGACAACGACATGGAAAGCTTCATCTGACGATGGTCTTCCTGCAAGTTCCTGACTGCAACTGCCTTGTGAGAGTGTTTCTTGTGAGAGGTCAAAACTTTAACCGGTTCTCTCATCGGCGCATCGGATTTAACGGCTGCTGGCGGCGCGACTTCCATAGGCGCGTGTGTCTGACGCACATCTTCATTTGAATCTACAGATAAATTGGTGGCAGGATCAAGCAAAACAGTATATGACTTGACCAGTTTACCTGCGACAGAGGTGGTTTCAATCAATAGATCAACGAAAGGATCAACCACCGGACGCAGCGATGTCACCTGTATATAGGGTTGCTTTCCAGACTCGTTGACCAGTTGAAAGCGGAACTTGTGATTATCGGGATAGATCAGGCCAAGTTTCTTATAATCCTGATTATCTGCCAGACGCACCTTGAATTGCTGCGCCTCAGCGTCGGTCAGTTCGACAATGACAATCCGCGCATTAAGCGGACGACCCAGGGCGCTGTCCACCTGAATATCATCCCCCAGTATCAGCGCATTGGCATCCGCCATAAAAACAGCGGCCATAAAAAACATCCAAAGCTGCTGAATTACCCCCCTGTAACACAACGCCCCGTTTTTCATTATGATGAATTGTTATTAATATAAAATTTTAAGCATATTTTACAGGTTTATATCCCATTCAGGCAGGGTCAAGCAGAAAAGTATAGGATTTGATCTGTCTGCCTGAACCGGATGAAATTTCCAACACCAGATCGTTGAGCGGATCATTTAACGATTGTTCTGTAGTCACCACAATAAAAGGTTGCTTGCCAGACTCATGCACCAGTTGAAAGTGGAATTTACACCCAAGCGGATATTGAAAACCGAGTTTACTGTAATCCTGATCTCCTGCCAGACGCACCTTGAATTGCTGCACATCTGCATCCGTCAGCTCGGCAATCGATATCCGCGCATTGAGCGGCTGACCTATCGTGCTGTCCACGTGAATGTCGCCCAGCAACAGCGCATTTGCCCGAGCCATAAAAAAAACAGCCATTGAGAACACCCAGAACAACCTCTTTGCAAGTGCTTTGCTATTCATTGTCATCAGCAATGTGATCATCGACCAGACATTGTAATCAAATTGTGCATTTTTGTGGTCAATTCAAACAGGAAACACCCCTGTTGACAGGTAACGATCGCCCCGGTCACAGACAATAAATGCAATCACCGCATTTTCCAGCTGCTGCGAGATGCGCAGCGCAACGCTTAAAGCCCCGCCTGATGATATACCACAGAATATACCCTCTTCATGCGCCAGCCTGCGCGTCATCTGTTCCGCATCCTCCTGACTCACAAGCTCTATGGTGTCCACATTGTCGGCATGATAGATGGCAGGCAGATACGCCTGCTTCCATTTGCGTATGCCTGGAATCTGTGCGCCCTCTTCGGGCTGTACCCCTATAACCTGTATTTCTGGATTCTTTTCCTTGAAGTAACGCGCGCAACCCATGATGGTGCCAGTAGTGCCCATGCTGCTGACAAAATGCGTCAACCGACCTGCTGTATCGCGCCAGATTTCAGGCGCAGTGCTTTCATAATGCGCGAGCGGATTATCAGGATTTGAAAACTGATCCAGGATGATGCCATGCCCGGCATTTTTCATAGCCTGCGCGGTATCGCGCGCCAGTTCCATCCCGCCTTCCTTGGCTGTCAGCACCAATTCAGCGCCGAATACACGCATGCTCTGGCGGCGTTCAACGCTCTGATTTTCCGGCATCACCAATATCATCCGGTATCCCTTGACTGCCGCCGCCATCGCCAGCGCAATACCGGTATTACCGCTGGTCGCCTCGATCAGCGTATCTCCGGGCTTGATCTCGGAACGTTGCTCGGCATGGGCGATCATGGAAAAAGCCGGCCTGTCTTTCACGGAGCCCGCAGGATTATTTCCTTCAAGTTTGGCCAGCAACACATTGCTTGTGATGCCTGGGATGCGCTTCAAACGCACCAGCGGCGTATTGCCTACAAAATCTTCTATAAATCGATACATCTTTTTGTCTTAATATTTCCAGAAAGAACTAGCATAACAGCCACCAAACCTCATGATGTTTTCATCCATGCAACACTTGATGAGAGAAGTTTACCCTATGGCTGGCCGGCTGCGCGATCTGGCATAACCATCGCCATCGCCTGATCCAGCGGGGTATGCAGCAATTCGCTCAAGGCCCTGTAGTCATCCGGCAATGCCGCATCGTTCCAACCGTTCGCCGAATGACGGGCAAGATTGACGGCAACAATGACGTTGCGCACGCGCTGCAAACCAGCGCTGGCGTCATTCATCAGCGTGATCAGCAGTTCCGGCAGCCCCCATTGCATCACCAGTTCCTTTTGCAACTCGGCCAGGGTAAAACCCAGCACCTGCATTTGCGCATCACGGCTGCGCATGGCCTTGTCATGCAGCTGCAAATCGCGAATCTTCAACATGGCTTCAGGAGAAAAGCACCACATCAGTATTTCGGCGATGTCGTGCAACAGCGCGGCAACCCGCACCTCCTCGAATCGCAAGTCTTTCAAATATACCGCCCAGTCAAAGGCATATTCGGAAGCTCGGTGTGAGCGATGCAGCAAGCGCAGCAAGGGAGGCAACGCAATGACATGCGCCTTGAGCTGATCTTCAATCAGAAGTTCGGGCATCACATTCTTGAAAAACTGTTCTGTACCCAGCATCAACAAGGCCTGTTCGACCTGAACGAGTTCGGTGATTTGCGCCTTGCGCTTATGCTCCTGCAGATAACGCAGCAGCTTGACGGTCATCACGGGGTCTTGTTTGATTGCGTTGGCGATGGAATGCGCAGTCAGCTTGTTTTCATCCTCGCGCAACAAGACAAGATCGCGCACAGTATGTTTCAACACGGGCAATTCGCTTTTGCTGAGCCGATATACCCACCCGTTCAAATCGTTATCACTCATTCGCTGCACCCCGCTCCGGTACGACAAGCTAAAAACCCCCAAATCAGCTTCGGCCCCCCTGCATTGCCAGGGTACCTGTGCGCCCTTCGATTTCGCGCATCAGCACTTCATGCCTTGGCAAGTCACCCAATCCTTGCAGATATTGCTGCATGGAAACCAGCTCATAACCTTGTTTCTGCCAGCCCTGCATCAGCTTTTCAAAAATCGGCATCCATTTTCCGCCCTCGAGCTCTGCATGCAAAGTATATACATGATCTCTCCCAAGCGCTGTCTGTTGCAAGAGATGCTCCGCAACATTCTCCAGGGTGATGCCATCACGATTGACCAGCTCATCCAGTGTCGGCAAGGTGGTTGGCAATTCTGGACAAGCAACGATCTCTGCCTGCCAGGTCGGAATGAAAGGATGCGTGCCACGCGTATTCGAACAATATTCAAAATCCATATGCTGCATCAGGCGCAGCGCATGCCGGTTCATCTGCCAGCCAGCCGCCGCATGCGCATGCGGCGGCTCACCGAAAATTTCCTTATAACGGTCAACTGCATGCTGCAACTCCCGCTCTGTCCACTTTGCATCCTTGTGCGCGACATTGTCCTGCCAGCGGATATGATCAAAACAGTGTATGCCCGCTTCAAACCCTGCTTCGCGCACCCCGCGCATGATGTCAGCGCAGCGCTTCCCAATATCCGGCGAGGGCAACAAGGTGCCATACAGCAGCGTCCTGATGCCGTAGTGTTCCAACACCGAAGTCCGCGACACCTTGCCTAAAAAGCCTCTGCGGAACACCCTTCTGATCGCTCGCCCTGTATGATCGGGACCAAGAGAAAAGAAAAAAGTTGCCTGCGCATGATAGCGCTGCAGCACTTCGACAAGGCGGGGAACGCCCTCGCGCGTTCCGCGATAGGTGTCCACATGAACCTGAAGGGCAAGTTTATTCATGAGCGGGATTCAGGATTCAGGATTTAGGATTCAGGAAAAGCGCGGGTCAGATTTTAGCTGACTCCTTCATCCTGTTTCCCGAATCCTGTTTCTAGTCCATCAGTTTGCGCGCTTCGGCAACTTGGCTGCGATATGCATCGAAGATATTGCGCAAGGTATCCGCCATGGTGATCACGGGTTTCCAGTTTAACTCATCACAGGTATTGGTAATCTTGGGAACGCGGTTTTGAACATCCTGATAGCCTTTTCCATAGTATGCGGCCGACGTGGTCTCGACGATCTTCACCTGCTGCGCTGACTCGCGGTATTCAGGGTATTCCCTGGCCAGTTTCAGCATCATGTCGGCCAGATCGCGGATCGCAAAATTGTTCAATGGATTGCCAATGTTGTATATCTTGCCTGTGGCGATACCGCCATTATTCTCGATGATCTTCATCAGAGCGTCTATGCCGTCGTCAATATAGGTGAATGCGCGCTTTTGCAACCCGCCATCCACCAGACTGATGTTCTCGCCTCTCACGATATGCCCCAGAAATTGTGTGACCACACGCGAGCTGCCTTCCTTCGCGGTGTGGATTGAGTCAAGCCCGGCGCCGATCCAGTTGAATGGACGGAACAGCGTGAAATTCAGTCCTTCCATGCCATAGCCCCAGATCACGCGATCCATCAGCTGTTTGGAACAGGAATAGATCCAGCGCGGCTTGTTGATCGGTCCGCAGATCAGTTCGGAATTCTCGGGGTCGAATTCCTCGTCATGGCACATTCCATATACCTCCGATGTCGAAGGAAAAACCAGATGCTTGCCGTATTTCACCGCCGCGCGCACGATGGGAAGATTGGCCTCGAAATCCAGCTCGAACACGCGCAACGGTTGTTTCACATAGGTCGAAGGTGTTGCGATCGCAACCAGCGGCAGGATCACATCGCATTTCTTGACATGATATTCGACCCATTCGCGGTTGATGGTGATGTCGCCTTCAAAAAAATGGAAACGTTCATGGCCGATCAGATCGCTGATGCGATCCGAGCTCATATCCATGCCATACACTTCCCAGTCGGTAGTATTCAGAATGCGTTTGGAAAGATGGTGGCCGATAAAACCGTTCACACCCAGTATCAATACTTTTTTCATGATGACTTCCTTAACAATTAAACTCAAACCTTTGTGTTCCATACTTGCCGGCGAATTCTGCCGCATCGATCTCGCGGCCATCCAGCTCAAAGCGCACGATCTCAAGCATGCCCTGCCCGCAGATTGCGTAGGCCCGCCCGCCTTCCACATAGAATGCGGGCTTCCCAGGCGTAGTGCCCTTTGCCAGAAGCGTCTGCAATATCCGCATCGGCATATTCATCAGCCGCGTCATCGCGCCTGGATAAGGGGGGGCTACAGCACGCACCAGATTGTGGATATCCACAGCACTTTGCTGCCAGTCGATCACACCATCCTCAGCGCGACGTCCGCCAAAATACGCACCCAGACTTAAATCCTGTTTCACTCTGGGCGCACAACCCGCCCGCAGTTCAGGCAGGACCTGATTCAACGCCATCTCAGCCGCCACGGTCACTTTCTGAAATACCTGCAACGCATTATCATCAGGCAATATTGGCACGGCCTGTTGCGCAACGATGTCGCCGTTGTCAGGTTTCTCGGTCATGTAATGCAAGGTCGCGCCCGTTTCAGTCTCACCGCGGATTATCGCCCAATTAACCGGCACGCGGCCACGATATTTTGGCAGCAATGATCCGTGCATATTCAGCGCGCCTGCTTTGGGAATTACCAGCAGCGGCGCTTTGAGCATCTCACGATAATAAAACGAAAAGAAAAAATCCGGGTGCAATGCGGCAATCTTCTCAACCACCCCAGGCATATTCGGGTTATCCGGCGTGATCACTTCAATATTATGCAAGGCCGCCAGATCGGCAACGCTCTCAAACCAGATGTTTTCATTCGGGTTGTCGCGGTGGGTGACTACAAGTCTCACATCCACCCCGTGTGCGAGCAGCACGGAAAGGCAGCGCACCCCCACGTTGTGGTAGGCAAAGACAACGGCTGATACATAAGGATTGCGGATTGAGGATTGCGGAAATCCATTTAGCTCGTATGCCGACTCCAGTTCGCCCCTCACTCCTCGACCCTCAATCCTGAATCCTGTTTTTCCAGCACGGCTTCAACCAGATAGCGCGGCCTGTGACGCACCTGCTGATAAATGCGCCCGACATATTCACCCAGCAGACCGATGCCAAAAAGCGTGATGCCGATCAGGAAAAAAGCGATCGCGAACAGGGTGAACAAACCTTCCGCTTCAGGGCCGATGATGAGCCGACGCACCAACAGGAACACCACGAAGAACGCGGACAACACCGAAATGGCGATGCCCAGCATCGAGAACATCTGCAGCGGCACGACAGAAAACCCCGTCATCAGATCAAAATTGAGGCGAATCAGGCTGTAAAGTGAATATTTTGACTCGCCGGCGGCGCGCTCCTCGTGGCCTACGACCACTTCTGCAGGATTGCGCGCAAAGCTGTAGGCCAAGGCCGGAATAAAGGTATTCACTTCCTTGCAGCTATTAATTGCATCGATAACCCCCCTGTCATAGGCGCGCAGCATGCAACCCTGGTCGGTAATCTTGATGCGCGTGATGCGCTCGCGCAGACTGTTCATCGCGCGCGATGCGACATGCCGCCACCAGCTGTCATTGCGCTGCCTGCGGATCGAACCGACATAGTCATGGCCCTCGTCCATCTTAGCCAGCAGATTGCCTATGTCCTCGGGCGGATTTTGCAAATCCGCATCCAGCGTCACCATGCGTTGCCCTAGTGCATGCTCGAATCCGGCCATGATCGCCATGTGCTGGCCAAAGTTGCCCTTAAACAGAATCACCCGCGTCACATCCGGGCGTTTCTGGAACTGCTCGCGCAGGATCGCGGCAGAACGATCACGGCTGCCGTCGTTGATGAACAGAATCTCATACGCGGTCCCGAGCTTATCGAGCGCCGGATACAGTCGGCCGAACAGGGCTTCCAAGCCCTCTTCCTCGTTATAGACGGGGATGATCACGGATAATTGCAAGGTATTCATGGGGCGGCATTCTACCGCATGGGGCAAGGTTAGCGAAATCTGCTTCGAGCAGCTCCATCTGTTCAGTGATTAATTTTTTTTCATGTTGGTTGGCACTGCCATTGCTTCAGTACAATCACATGGGTCTGGTGATCCTCGTTAGATTCCTGACAGACCTGTTGCAGCCGATCTGCTGCTCAACCCAGGACGGCGGGTTTGGCCCAAGATACCCGACATGCCTTCTTTCTTCTTCTGGCATGATGCTGTCCGGAGAGAATGCCTTGTTACTTGTTTCTGCCATGACCACCCCATGATTCGGGAATAAAACATGCGCAACATTCATAAGCTCGTCGTCACACGCCTTATCATTGGATGGATTTTACTGTCCGTGGTGCTGGGTGGAATCGTCTATTACATCGAGTTGCAGAAAGTTGGAAAATTTGTTTTTGATCTTGCAACGGTGGAATCACGCTTATTTACAGGCACTGTCGATCGCAGCAGCGCCCGCCGAAAAGATGAGCTGAAAAAGCGGGCTGACGAATTTCTCAAGCAGCATTTCGTCGTTATCGAACTTTATGATGCAAACAAGAACCAGACCCTGCACGCAGAAAGACCGGACGATGAGACGATCGAAAACAGGCTGAACCAGTCACTTCAGGCATTCCCGCTGGAAGATGCGATGCGTTACAAACAGTTCCTGATTGGCAGAAACTCGTTTCTGGAGGTAATGTTGCCGCTGCGGGATGATAAAGGAGAGCTGATAGGCTATTTCAAAGGCGTCTACCAGGTGGATGCCAAAACCCTGCACAATATCGAAATCGATATTTCTGGCACATTGCTGCTGGTCGTCGTGGTGATCCTCATTACAACCATCATGCTCTACCCCATCATCATTTCCCTCAATAAAGGTCTGGTAAAACTCTCGTCCGACCTTTTAAGCGGCAATATCGAACTGATGGACGTGCTGGGCAGCGCTATAGCAAAGCGAGATTCCGATACCAACAGTCATAATTACCGGGTAACCATTTATGCGATTCGTTTTGCTGAACTTCTTGATCTTTCCAGCACGCAAATCCGCAAACTGATCGCAGGCGCATTCCTGCATGACGTGGGCAAGATAGGTATCAGGGACAATATATTGCTCAAACCTGTCAGCCTGACTGACGAAGAGTTTGCGGTCATGCGCACCCATGTGCTGCTCGGAGCCGACATCATCAGCAGATCGAAATGGTTGACGGGTGCAAGAGAAGTGGTTGAATTCCACCATGAGAAATTCGACGGCAGCGGATACATGAAAGGACTTGCTGGAAACGCAATCCCGTTAAACGCGCGAATATTTACGATCGTCGACGTATTCGACGCGCTCACATCGAAACGCCCATACAAAGAACCGTTCGGATTCGAAAAAGCCATGGAACTCATGATGCCGGATAGCGGAAAGCGTTTCGATCCCGAATTACTGCGCATATTTAATGAGAAAGCGCGTGCGCTTTATCAGGAAATCTCTCACGCCCCAGATGATGTTCTGGAGTCCATGCTGAACACTCTGATCAGACAACATTTTTTTCGGAACTGAACGGAATCGTGCCCGGAAATCCTGCGTTTTGGGATACCATGATTTAAAATTGCGACAAGATGACAAACGACATAACAGAAAAAAACGGACCGGATCTGCCTGCGCCCTATGGACGCAATATGCAGCTGTTGCGAATGCTGGGGCTTGCAATTGTAGTCGGCATCTTAGGCGCATTGGCAGTGCTGGCGTTTCATCAGCTGCTGCTTGTGCTCGAATCCACGTTCTATGGATTAAACCAGGGCCTAGTGGCCGATGCCGCACGTCTGCCGCCTGGCATCCGCGTCATCACTCCTGCCGCGGGCGGGCTTGTTGCCGGAATAATGCTTCAGTACTTCCTCAGACGCAAGGAAACCGGCGCGGACTATATGGAAGCCATCACCGCAGGCAGCGAAATTCCTTTGCGCTCTTCTCTGCTGAAATCGGTAGCATCCGCCGCCACGGTAGTCTCGGGCGGCTCGATAGGGCGCGAAGGCTCCATGGTGCAGCTTGCAGCCTTGTCGGGAAACATGCTGGGGAAAGTTTTAAGAGTATCCCCTGTCGAACAGCGTTTTGCTGTGGCCTGTGGCGCGGCCGCAGGGCTTGCTGGCGCTTACAACACGCCGATTGCAGGCGCTCTGTTTGTCGCCGAAATCGTGCTGGGCGGCATCAGCGTAGGCAGTTTTGGGCCCCTTCTGCTTGCAGCAGCCATTGCCGACTCTGTGGTGCGCCATGTCAGTCGCGTCGGACCCATTTTTGCAGCAACACCCGGCAATCTGCAAAGCCTGCCTGAGCTCTTGCTGGTTGTTGCCACGGGAATTGTGGCAGGATTGCTGGGGCCACTGTTTATCGCCTCATTGAATTACGCACACCGTAAACTTTCTGAATTGCACCTTCCTCTATGGATCAAGATGATGCTCGCAGGCCTGGCTGTCGGCGGACTTTCCGCAATCAGTCCTGAAGTCTGGGGCAATGGCTACTCGGTGGTAAACTCATTGCTACACCAATCCTGGATATGGCAAAGCGTGCTGCTCATTCTGGTGCTCAAGGTCATCGCCACCGTGCTGACATCAGGGTCGGGCGCGGTCGGCGGCGTATTCACACCGACCTTATTTGTCGGCGCTGCATTGGGTACGCTGGCAGGCAGTGCTGTGCATATCATCTTGCCTGATGCATCAATGACAGCGTATACACTTGTCGGCATGAGCGCCTTCCTTGCTGCAGTCACCCATGCACCGCTCACCGCGGTGGTGATGATCAGCGAGATGACCGCCGGGTACGACCTCGTGCCCGCGCTGGCGCTGGCAAGTCTGGCCGGTTACTACGTATCATCGGTGCTGCATCCGGGATCGATTTACGCTCGCTCTATCCCGCAAACCCATCCCACACAGACGCTGCCATCCACCTATCTGTAAAATCCTTGCATATGCCGTGCTAACCCAGCACATCGACCAATGCAGAGCACACCCGTTCGACATCCTTTTCGTTCATCGCATAGAACATCGGCAAGGAGACGATTTGTTTCCCGACCTGTTCTGCGACAGGGAACATGCCCTCACTGAACCCCCGCTCGCGATACAACTTGAAAAGATGGATGGGCGCATAGTGAAAACCGATGCCGATATTGTGTTTTTCCTTCATCTTTTCCATGAACTGTGCGCGCGCAATGCGCCCCGGCAGCACGATTTGGAACAGGTGCCAGTTGGTGTTCTCGTAATCTTCAGGCGGCAGCTTGGCGCCTGTCCTCGCCTCAAAATCATTGCCCAGCAAATTGAAATAGTGTTGTGCAAGCTTGCGCCTGTGCGCCGTGATCTCATCCAGCTTCGCAAACTGTCCCAGGCCGATCGCGGCCGCAATGTCGGTCATGTTGTATTTCCCGCCCAGCACATCCACCTCGATGCCGTCCCAACCGCTGCGCACCACGCCTTGCAGCCGGTATTTTTCCGCAAGCAGCGCTTCGGCCTCGTTGTTCATCACAAGACAGCCTCCTTCTGAGGTGGTGATGTTCTTGTTGGCCTGGAAACTGAACGAGACAAAGTCACCAAACGAGCCTATGGGTCTGCCTTGCCACGATGAGCCTATCGCCTGTGCGGCATCTTCGATCACACGCAGTTTATGCTTTGCAGCGATTGCATATAGCCTGTCCATGTCCAGCGGCTTGCCTGCAAGATACACCGGAATAACCGCTTTCGTGCGCGCTGTAATCGCTGCCTCGAGCTTGGCAAGATCGATGTTGCGCGTTAAAGGGTCAATGTCGGCAAACACCGGTGTCGCCCCCACCTCGAGGATCACGCTGGCTGTGGCTACCCATGAGATGGGGGTTGTGATCACCTCATCGCCAGGCCCGATGCCCGCAATACGCAATGCGATCTCCATCGTACAGGTGCCGGAATTGAACGTGCGCACAGGACGCCCGCCAAAGTATGCGGAAAGCCTCTTTTCAAATTCAAGCACCTTGGGACCGCTGGTGATCCAGCCGGAACGCAAGGTGTCAGCTACCGACGAGATCGTCGCCTCGTCTATGGTAGGCTTGGAAAAAGGTAAAAAAGTATTATTCATTCTATGCCCGCGAAATAATGACGACACCCAGGATGATTATTGCCATACCGATGAGCTTGGTCGGATTGAATGCTTCCCCCAGAAAATACCATGCCGCCAGCGCATTGACCACATAGGCCATGGACAGCATCGGAAACGCGATGCTCACCGGCACGCGCGACAATGCAAGTATCCACACCACCACGCTGACTGCATAACAGACCAGGGCTGCGATGATGTGCCACTCGGTCGCAAGCTTAAGACCAATCGGCAGGATGTTCTGCATGCTGAATTCAAAATGTCCGACGGCATTGGTCCCCGCCTTCATCAATATCTGCGCGGTCGCATTGAGCATCACGCCGGCAAATATCAATGCAAAGCTGACCAGATTCACGGCTTTTCCACCACGATATGCTGCCTGTCCTGAAAAATAATTTTCATCTTCAGCCCCATTTTTTGAAGTATTGGATAAACCTGAACTTGCATGATCGCTAGCGCCTTGGGTTGAACTGCCCATACCTTGGCAAAATCTGCCAGCGTGGGCACCCAGCGCCATGGCTCTTGTTCGATGCCAAACTTCATCTCATCCTGATACTGCACTAGCGTGAATGTGCGTTTGAGATAAAACGGCAAGGTCTGCTCATAAGTCAACACGGAATAAAAAGGAATATCCGGTTTAACATCGGCACGTATCGCTTCAGCAATATGTTTCGCGGAGCGCTCGCGCGCCACGGTATTGTAACCTGACACGCCAAGTTGGGCGGCAAGCAGGCTTGCCAGCGAAATGATCAGCACCGCAGAAAACTTATTTTCCTTCCACAACAGTCGCATGCCGGCCACCAATCCCGTTAACAAAATCAGTGAGGCAGAAACCAGCCAGACGGCGTAATGCGGATAAAGCTCCATCTGGTTGGGCGTGTCGGCAAGCCTGCCGACATTGGCAGACACACCGAGCAACAGCAGGGCAACGGGTATCACCGCGGCAACATACCAGAACAGAAGTCGTTCGCGGATTTCGACCAGACGGCGGCCCATCAGCAGGGCCAGCGAGGGAAACATCGGCAACAGATAGGAGGGCAGCTTGGAGTCGGAAATGGAAAAAAACACGTATATGAAAACCGCCCAGATCAACAGAAACAAGGCAGCATGAAACGGTTTATTCTCTGTCCCGGATGCTGTGGGTTTGCCGATATGGAACAAAGAGTCAAACAATAGCAGAGTCCATGGCAAGGCGCCTGACAACAGGATGGGGACGAAATAATACCAGGGCTGATAGCGCCCCAGTTCTTTCGTCATGAAGCGCGTGTAATGCTCATAGATGAAAAAGCGCTGAAAGAATTCGGGATTGGCTTTGATGACCAGATAAAACCAGGGTGCCGTGATCAGCAGAAACAGGCCGAGGCCGGCCAGCCAATGCATGCGCTTTAACACAGAAAAATCGCGCCGCACTAGGCAATAAATAAACACTGCAGTGCCCGGCAGAACAATGCCCATCAGTCCCTTGGACAACACTGCCAGCCCCATGCCGGCCCAGGCCAGCATCATCCAGTTCCGACCTGCCTGCCGGTTGGCGCCATGTTGCGCAAGCAAAAAAGTAAACACGCCCAGCGTGATGAAGAATGTCACCCCCATATCCAGCGTGTTGATATGGCCCATCATCGCATACAGCATGCTGCTGCCAAGCAGCATCGCGGCATAGTTTGCCGCTTCCCGGCCAAACAGCCGCAATCCGGCAAACCACACCAGCAGCAACCCTGCAAACCCGGTCAACCCGGTCCAAAGGCGCGCAGTCCACTGATGCTCGCCAAAAACTTCGTAAGCCGTTGCAGTAGCCCAGTATTGCAGCGGTGGCTTCTCGAAATACTTGAGACCGTTCAGGCGCGGCGTTACCCAATCGCCGCTAACCAGCATTTCACGGGGAATTTCCGCATAGCGGCCTTCATCCGGTTTGATCAGCGTGCGGTATTCGAGATTGGAAAACCAGATCAGCGCGACTGCCACCAGCAACCACCAGAGTTGTCTGTCAGAGATTCGATTCGTCATGAGGTGAAAACGGAAAGATCAAACCGGCAAGATTTCATGATTTCGGGCCAATGCCAAAAGCAGGGATGCGGATTCTAACGCGCTACATAGCAAAGATTCAACTTTCCACTCCGACTAATTGCACACAGACCTGATCTGCAGAATATCGGTCTGCCCCTTTAACACAAGCTCTATGCCATACTGTTTCAGGGTGCGCATGCCATGGTTGAGCGCTTCTGTCTGCAACGCCTCGACATTCCCCTGATGCTGAACCAGCCTCTTGATCGCCTGAGTGGCCTCCAGAAATTCATACAATCCAATTCTTCCCCTGTATCCGGTACCGCCACACTCGCGGCATCCCTTGGCGGAATAGAGCGTGCATGTCTCTTGCTCATTGAAATAGGATTGTTTCCACTGTCGCAAGACCACGTTGGGATCAAAGTGCGTACCCAGGCAGTATTCTTCGGCCAACGCAGTCATTTCATCGTTTTCGGCTGCATAGGGTTGCTTGCAGACATCGCAGTAGCGGCGCGCCAGGCGCTGTGCCAACATACCCACCAGCGCATCTGAAAAATTAAACGGATCCATACCTAGATCCAGCAGGCGCACCATGCTCTCCGCTGCACTGTTAGTGTGCAAGGTCGAAAACACCATGTGGCCGGTCAACGAAGCCTGTATGGCAATCTTCGCCGTTTCGGCATCGCGTATCTCGCCCACCATGATCACATCCGGATCGGCGCGCAAAAAACTGCGCATGGCTGCCGCAAAGGTCCAGCCTATGTTCGAATTGACCTGGACTTGACGCAGCCCATCCTGGGTGATTTCGATAGGATCCTCGGCTGTCCAAATCTTGCGATCAGGCGAATTGATGAAACCCAGCACGGAATGCAAGGTGGTCGTTTTCCCGGAACCCGTCGGCCCGCAGATCAAAAACAGGCCATAGGGTTTTGCCGCCAGTTCCTTGATTCTCGCAAGCACATGAGACGGCAGACCTAGCTTTTCCAGCGGAATAGATTTGGCCCCGGCCAGCACGCGCATCACCACATCTTCCAGGCCATTGGCAGTCGGAATCGTCGCCACGCGAAACTCGACTTTCTGTTCCTGGCTAAGCTTGAGTTCTATCTTTCCATCCTGAGGCCTGCGCTTCTCGGAAATATCCAGTTTCGCCATGATCTTGATTCTGGAAATCAGCGCCCTTCTGAAGGTCGGCGGAAATTCAAAATACTTGCTGATCACACCGTCCTTGCGAAATCTGACCTGCGTATTGCGCTTGTCAGGATAGGTCTCGATGTGTATATCCGATACGCCCTGATTATAAGCGTCGAGCATCATCTTGTTGACCAGTCCAACCAGCGTATTATCCGTTTCGGCAACCCCCTCTTCAAAGCCTTCTTCCTCTTCAGACGCAAAGGACATGCCGACGGCAAGCTCGTCGATTTTCTGCCTGCTTGCCCTGGAGTCCTTGAGCTCGTTGATCGCAAAAAGGATATCATCCCGCGCAGCCAAAACAGGCACAACGGTAAGATTTGTGATCACGCGCAGCTCATTTAAAGGCTCCCATAACAGCGGGTTTTCCATCGCGACTACAAGCGTCTGTTCGGCGTGATAAAGCGGCAATATGGTGTATTTATCGATGAAGCTGAACGGCACCAGATGAAAGGTGCTGGAATGAACATAAAACTTGCGGACATCAACAAAAGGAATGCCCAGTTTTTTTGCCAGCATGCTCTGTATGACTTCGGTATTCACCACGCCCATGTTGACAAGAATTTCACCAAGCGCGATTTTTTTGTTCTTGCGCTGTTTTTCAAGCGCTTCTTGCAGTATCTCCGGCGTGATCAGTTTCTCCTGGACCAGCATGTCCCCAAGCTTCAGGACCGTTCCGGACTGGCGTCCCAGCGCCTTGACCAATTGTTCAGGGGTAACAATATGTTCGCTAGTTAGATATTCTCCCAGCAGCTTGCTGCGCAACTTTTCCTGTTGTTCTAGGCCGGAGTTGATTTCCTGATGTGTGACAATCTGCTCTTCAAGAAGCATCTGCCCGATTTTCTTGCCTATCTGGTAATGCTTGATTGAAACAGCGGGAATAAAGCAGCGTATGATCGAATCCTCTGTATGCACCATGTACAGATAGAGTCCTGTCTTATCGATCGTGTAACCTACCGTTTCCCCTTCCAGGCTATTGCCATTTATGAACACGATGGAAAACTGCTGGTTCTCGGAAGCGCCCGAAATTTCCTCGTTGATCCCGTTTATCAGGCTTGCATTTTTTTTCAGGTGCACCGGATGCAACAGGCGCAGGTAATTGACGAGATCGGCTGTCAGCGTGGCAATTCCACCGTTAAACGACTGAATCTCGAATATGTCCTCTTCCGGGGAAAACAGAATCAATTCGCCAAAATGTTCCTGCTCATCGCTGGAAATCACAAGACAAGGCTCGCCATCAAAGCCGGCAAGATCCTCTTCAAACTGGTAGTAATAAGGGGTCGGCCACTGGTCAAGCTTCATTTGCTTTCCTTGCAATATTCATTTCGGATCATGCATTGATTATCTATCAATTCCGCTCTGCGAGCTAATCCCCCTTGTCTTCTACCCTTGCGCGCGCCCATCCCTTCCCAAACACAATGTTGAGCTCGGCCCCCACAATCAAACTGCGTGCATCCGATACCATGCGACCATTTTCGTCCTGCACAAGACTGTAGCCTCGCGCCAATATCCGCTCCGGGTTGAGAAGGCTAAGATGCTGCATAAGCGCATCGAGTTTTGCCGCCCGCTGCCTGTGGCTCGTGCTCACCGCATTGATCAAGCGTCCGCGCAGATGATCCTGTTTATCCCGCAATCGATGAAAGTCGCTGCCTACACCATGCATGCGGTGCTTCAAAGATGACTGTCTCCACTGCTGCTGTTGCAATATATGTTCGAAATTGCGTTGCATTTGTTGTTGCAACTGGTCAAGTTGCCGTGCCTTTCGTTGCAGCTGTTCGGCAGGATGCACGATGCGGCGCTGCAAATAATCCAGCGTCTGCATAGCATGTCTTAATCGGTTGCGCATCGGGCGAATCAGATGCTGTGACATGTCGCGCAAACCTTGCAGCAGGGATAAGCGATCAGGCACTACCCTCTGTGCAGCGGCAGTCGGCGTGGGCGCACGTTCATCGGCAACAAAATCGGCTATGGTAAAATCCGTCTCGTGACCGATGCCGCTGACAATGGGAATCCGGCTTGCCGCAATGGCCCGAGCCACGATCTCTTCGTTGAAAGCCCACAAATCCTCGATGCTGCCGCCCCCCCGGCAGAGAATCAGCACAGAACATTCGGCCCGACTGTTGGCCAATTCTATGGCTTGCACGATCTTCTCCGCGCTCCCACCTCCCTGAACAGGCGAGGGATACAGCACAACAGGCACACCGGGCAGACGCTGCTTCAATGTGGACAGCACATCGCGCAATGCGGCAGCCTGAATCGACGTGATGATGCCTATGCGCTTTGGAAAACTGGGCAAAGGCCGCTTGCGCGTTACCGCAAACAAGCCTTCCTGCTCAAGTTTCTGCTTGAGCCTTGCAAATTGCTCATACAAAACTCCTAGGCCCGCCGGACGCAACTGTTCAATAGTCAGCTGAAAATCACCACGCGCCTCGTAAAGGCTTGCTGATGCCAGCACTTCGACCTGAACGCCATTGTCCAATACATGTCCCTGCATGATATTTTTCTGGCGAAACATCACGCAGCGCACTTGCGCCTGCTCGTCCTTCAACGCAAAATACCAGTGACCCGAGGACGCCTTGACCAAATTGCTGATCTCACCTCTCACCCACAGCAAAGGCACGGACCCTTCCAGCAATTGGTTGATTGCACGAGCAAGCTCAGACACGCGCAGCACACGCTGTTTTTCTTTTAAAAAAATTGTTGCAGGCATATTGACAATTCCAAATTATTCACAAACTCAGGCAACACGCCGCTTAGTGCGGCATCATCCGTAATAAAAACACAACACTTACACTAACCAATTGATTACAAATGATAATAAATGTATCAAAAAACAGGCAGTCTCCATGAAACCCTTGCGAATCGCAGCTTTCAAAGCTGCATCAACATCATTGTCCACAGAGTTATCCACAGATTTTGTGGGTAAACAATAATACGTTATATATAACCGTGAATTAACTCATGCATATTGAAGAAAAGTCTGAGAAATCTTGCTCAACTGCGAATGACACGCTACAGTTGCAGCTTCAGAGCATCCAAAATCATCGCAATCAATTAAAGCACGATAATTAAGGATCACAATCATATTTGGAGAATACCTGTGTTAGCAATTGTAGAAGCGGCTGGCTGGCCGATCTGGTTTTTGATTTTTGCATCCATCATAGCAGTCGGTTTGATCACTGAAAGACTGATTTCTCTGCGGAGCAGCAGGGTTGCACCGCCTTCACTGCTCGACGAAGTGATCAAGGAACTCAAACAACGCGGTGTCAACGATGGCATGCTGGATAAATTGGCGCAACATTCGCCTTTGGGCAGTATCTTCGCGGCGGGGTTGAAGAATATCAAAAGCTCCCCGGAAGTCATGAAAGACTCCGTCGAAGAGGCAGGTCGTGCCGCAGCCCATGACCTGGAGCGCTTTCTCACCACTCTGGGCACCATCGCGTCGATCAGTCCATTGCTAGGCTTGTTCGGCACCGTGGTCGGAATGATCGAAATTTTCGGCTCTCAAACCGCCGCAGGCAATAGCCCTGCGATCCTAGCGCACGGGATTTCCGTCGCGTTGTATAACACAGCATTCGGCCTGATCGTCGCCATACCCAGCATGATTTCTTACCGTCATTTCCGAGCCAAGGCAGACAGCCTGACCATAGAAATGGAGCAACAGGCCATCAAGCTGGTCGAGATCGTACACGGTCAGCGCAAGGGTTAACGATGAACTTTCAACGCGGACGTACTCGTGAAGAGCCGGAAATCAATCTGATTCCGATGATAGACGTACTGCTTGTGATCCTGATTTTCATGATGGTCACAACCAGCTATGCAAAATTTTCCGAATTGCAGATCAATTTACCTCAAGCCGGCGGAGAACCTGCCGTTTCAGAAGTCAAACCCATCAATGTCTCTATCGACGCCACAGAACATTATGCGATCAACGACGGCACAATCCGGTATAGCGGAGTGCCAGCGCTGGCCGCTGAAATCAAAAAAGCGGCAGGTACACAGACAGACCCTGTCATCGTGATCAATGCCGATGCCAAAACACCGCATCAGGCCGTCATCAATGTGATGGAAGCGGCTCGGCAGGCAGGTTTTGGGCGCATTACCTTTGCCACACAGAACGAGGCCAAGTAAAAATAATTCACAAAATTCACGAAACGACTCAGCTCCCGGCCTACCTCCTTGACTGAGCCTTCAGATACAGCGATTCGTGAACAGCTGTCTTTTAAGGATTTATCGGCATGACTGGACTTGAACAAAACTGGTATCGGACAAGTCCAGTCCATCTGGTTCTGCTGCCCGCAAGCTGGATATTCGGCGCATTGTCAGCTTTGCGCCGCCTCCTTTATCGCAACCATATTCTTGAATCCTTCAAATTGCCTGTCCCCGTCGTCGTCGTCGGCAACATCAGCGTGGGCGGCACTGGCAAGACTCCACTCACCCTGTCCATCGCGGAGCAACTGGCTAAGCAAGGTTATCGACCTGCAATCATCAGCCGCGGCTATGGCGGCAATCAAATTCAACAAGCCGTCACGGAAAACAGCTTGGCACAAGAGGTAGGAGATGAACCGCTGCTGATGGCAAAACGCAAGATTTGCCCAGTATGGGTAGGCAAAGACCGCGTTGCCACTGCAAGGCAGGTTTTAATTGCGCATCCGCAATGCGATGTGCTGCTTTGTGATGATGGCTTGCAGCATTACCGCTTACAGCGCGATATGGAAATTGCAGTCATCGACGGTGTGCGACGTTTCGGCAATCGTCATCTGCTTCCGGCAGGACCGTTGCGCGAGCCTGTTTCCAGATTGAATACAGTTGACGCAGTGGTGATCAATGGCGGACAAAATATTCCCGAGTTAAAGGTTCAATATGCGATGCAGCTGTCAGGAAATATTTTTCAGAACCTGCGCCATTCCGAAAAGATCGCAGGCGCGGAACAGTTTAGCGGATTGAGGTTGCATGCTGCCGCCGGCATCGGGAATCCGCAACGTTTTTTTGTACACCTGACATCGCTGGGATTGCGTTTCACGCCGCATGCTTTTGCAGATCACCATCTTTTCAAGGCCAGCGATTTGAATTTCGATGAATGCGATGCGCTATTCCTTACTGAAAAAGATGCGGTAAAATGCACGGCGTTTGCTGATGATCGTTTCTGGGTACTGCGCGTCGATGCACAAGTTGATCCCGCCCTGCTCAACCACCTACTGCGAAAGATTGCCATTCATGGATGCAAAACTGCTTGATATTCTCGTCTGCCCTTTATGCAAATCACCGCTGATCTATCGCAAGGCAGAACAGGAACTGATCTGCAAGCCAGACCGCCTGGCCTATAAAATTGAAGACGGCATACCGGTCATGCTGGTTGATGAGGCGCGCAAGCTGACGCCTGAAGAAGCCGAAGCGCTTTAAAATGGTCGATTTTCACGTCGTCATCCCGGCGCGTCATTCCTCAGCCCGCTTGCCCGGCAAACCACTGTTGCATATTGCGGGGAAACCCATGGTGGTGCGCGTTGCCGAACAGGCCGCAAAAAGCGGCGCTCGGCAAATTTGGATAGCCACCGATCATCATGCGATTGCAAACGTGGTGCACGAGCATGGTTTCAAAGCCTGCATGACGAAAGATACACATGCAAGCGGCACTGATCGCATCGCCGAGGTGGTTGAAAAACAAGGCTGGCCTGATGAGACGATCGTAGTCAACGTGCAGGGCGATGAACCATTGATCCCTCCAGACCTGATCAATTCAGTAGCCAGCCACTTGCACGGTCATCCGGAATGTGCAGTGGCCACAGCCTGCCATGCGATACACGGCGAAGAGGACATGCGCAATCCGAACATCGTCAAGGCTGTGTTGGACAAAAACAACAACGCGCTGTATTTTAGCCGCGCTCCGATACCCTACCCGCGCG
>JAJXWG010000095.1 GCA_021781695.1 Pseudomonadota bacterium | reverse complement strand
AGGCAGGTGGCCATTTGATGGCTGCAGATACTGGCCCAGCGTAAGCATGTCAACGTCATGCGCGCGCAGATTGCGCATCACTTCCAGCACTTCCTCATCACGCTCGCCAAGCCCCAGCATCAGGCCGGATTTCGTGGGTATTCCCGGAAAGCGCGTCTTGAAATCCATCAGCAATTTTAGTGAATGCGCATAGTCGGCGCCGGGACGCGCAAGTTTGTATAAACGCGGCACGGTTTCCAGATTGTGGTTGAGCACATCGGGAAGGCTGCTTGACAGCGCATCGAGCGCCTCGTTGAGGCGGCCGCGAAAATCGGGCACCAGGATTTCCAGCCGCGTTGCGGGCGAACTCACACGGATCGCCGATAGACAATCGGCAAAATGTTTGGCGCCGCCGTCCCGCAAGTCGTCGCGGTCCACGCTGGTGATTACCACGTATTTGAGTTTAAGCAATTCGATGGAACGCGCGAGATTGGCGGGTTCATCGCTGTCTGGCGGCTGCGGTTTGCCGTGTGCGACGTCGCAGAACGGGCAGCGCCTCGTGCATACGTCGCCCAGAATCATGAAAGTAGCCGTGCCCTTGCTGAAGCATTCGCCGATGTTGGGGCATGAGGCTTCCTCGCACACCGTGACCAGATTGTGCTCTCTTAATAGCCGTTTGACTTCGTGGTAGCCCGATCCCGATCCGGTCTTCACGCGTATCCACTCAGGCTTGCGCAGGCGCTCGTTAAGCTGCACGATCTTGATCGGGTTGCGCGCGGTCTTGGCTGCGCCGGTTTGTTTTTTTTCACTCATGATGCTGCTTTCTTTGGTAGTGTTTTTGCAAACCGTGTATCAGGTTCTGCGTGAGTCCCGCCTGAAGTTCATTGATGCTTGCGGTGATGCCCAGCTCCACGCACTGCGTGACGCGAAGCCCCGCATAGCCGCAGGGGTTGATGAATGTGTAAGGCGAGAGGTTCATGTCCACGTTGAGCGCCAGCCCATGATAGCAGCAACCGTGTTTTATTTTGAGGCCGAGTGACGCGATTTTCGCGCCATTCACATAAACGCCCGGCGCATCGCTGCGGCTCCTGGCTTTTACGTTGTAATCTGCAAGCAAATCTATCACCGCCTGCTCCATCACGCTCACCAGTTCGCGCACGGTCAGTTTCCAGCGGCGCAAATCGAGCAGCAGGTAGGCTACGATCTGGCCCGGGCCGTGATAGGTGATCTGCCCGCCGCGGTCTATCCTGATCACAGGGATGCCGGTGCTTTGCAACAGGTGTTCCGGCAAGCCCGCCAGTCCCTGAGTAAAGACGGGCGGATGCTGCACCAGCCAGATTTCGTCGCGCGTATCCGCAGTGCGCTCTTCGGTGAATTTTTTCATCGCCTGCCAGGTGGGCAGGTATTCGACCAGACCCAGGGAGTGAACGACAGGATGCATCACAAGACCATCTTGACCAGCGGGTGGGTGCACAACTCCTGATAAAGCGCGTCGAGCTGCGCGCGGGAAGTGGCGCGTATCGTGCAGGTCAGGCTGATGTATTTCGCGGTCTTGCTGGCGCGCATCTCCATGCTGGCGGCGACAAAATCCGGCGCATGTTTCAAAACCACGTCCAGCACGGATTGTGCAAGTTCGGGATGCTGTTCGCCGAAGATTTTGAGCGGGAAATCGCAGGGATATTTGACCAGGCTTTCTGATTCCGGAATCTTGGGTGTGTCAGTCATTTTGCGCGCATCACGTTGTGTTTGAATTCCTGATACAGCGCATGCATTCTTTGGAACATCGGTCCGGGGCTTGCCGTTCCCACCGGCTTGCCGTCAAGACGGGTGATCGCCAGGACTTCACGTGTGGAAGATGTCAACAGGAGCTCGTCGGCATCGAAGACTTCGGCAACGGAAATTCTGCGCACTTCGAATGGAATGTTGTTGGCTGTCGCGATTTCCAGCATCACGTCATAGGTGATGCCGGGCAGCATCAGGTTGTCTTTGGGCGGCGCCAGCAACGCGCCATTTTTGACTACGAAGATATTGCTCGCCGCACCCTCTGTCAGAAAATCGTTGTCGCGTATCAGAAGGGTTTCCGCGCATCCTGCATCGATCGCCATCTGGCGCAACAACACATTGGGCAGCAGCGATATCGCCTTGATGTCGCAGCGCAGCCAGCGATTGTCCTGTGCGGTGACGGCGGAGATGCCGGAAGACAACAGAGACGCCGCAGGCGTGGGCAGCGGATTGCTCATCACGAACACCGTGGGTGCTACGGGAGGATAGGGAAACGCGTGGTCGCGTTTCGCAACGCCGCGCGTGATGTGCAGGTACAGATACTGATCGTCGGATTCATTGCGCGCGATGACCTCGCCCAGTATGCCGGCCCATTCCGCGTCGCTGTGCGGATTGGCAAGCCTGATGCCGTCGAGGCTGTGCTGCAGTCGCTTCAGGTGTTCATCCAGCCGGAATGCGCGGCGCGAATACACCGGGATTACTTCGTATACCCCGTCGCCAAAGATGAAGCCGCGATCCAGCACGGGGATCTTCGCTTCCTCTATCGGCATGTACTGTCCGTTCAGATAGATCATATGCACCTTGAGAGTCTTTGCGTGAATTGGGCTTATAGGGGACTGTATTTTCTGATCAGCAAACGTATGCTGTCCCACCCGCGCGAGAACACGTTGGCCTGCGCCACGCTGTCGAGCGCCAGCAGCGGAAACTGCGCATAGGGTTTGCCGGCAAGCGTGAGCCTCAGTATGCCCAGTTGCTGGCCGGACTCGATCGGGGCGATGATGGGCTGATGTGTTTCCACGCTGGCCTTGAGCTGCGCAAACTGTCCCTTGGGGATGGTCAGCACGAGGTCCCGCCTGAACCCCAGGTCGACGTGGCTTTCTGTGCCTTTCCAGACGCGCACATGGATGACGGGCTGGCTGTTCTGATAAAGCCTCACCGCATCGAAGGTCTGGAAGCCGTAGTTCAGCAGTTTCTGGCTGTCCGAAGCGCGCTCGCTGTCCGATGCGGCACCCAGCACCACTGAGATCAGCCGTCGTTTGTCGCGCAGTGCGGAACCCACGAGGCAGAATCCTGCAGTTTCGGTATGCCCGGTTTTCATGCCGTCGGCATAGGGATCGAGCCATAACAGGCGGTTCCTGTTTGCCTGGGAGACATTGTTGAAAGTGTATTCGCGCAGTTTGAAGATCGGATAGTATTCGGGGAAATCGCGCACGACCGCTGCGGCCAGGATCGCCAGATCGTAGGCGGTGCTGTAATGCTCGGCATCCGGCATGCCAACCGGGTTGGCAAAATGGGTGTTTTTCATGCCCAGACGCAGCGCTTCCCTGTTCATCATCGCAACGAACTGGGTTTCCGTGCCGCCGACCTCGATGGCAAGGAGGTTTGCTGCATCGTTGCCGGATTGCACGATCAGTCCGTGCAACAGTTCATCGACCGTCACAGTCTGTCCGGGTTTGAGCAGCATGCGCGACTCGCCGCTCGTGACGCGCGGTGCATCCAGAGGCACGGTAAAACCCTGATTCAGGTTGAGTTTTCCCTGTCTGATTGCGCTGAAGGTCAGATAGGCCGTCATCAGCTTGGTCAGAGATGCGGGTTCCATGCGCTCGTCAGCGTTGTGACTGACCAGTATCTGGTTGCTGGAGAAATCGTACAGCAGATAGGATCTTGCATCCAGAACGGGGGCCTGTTCGAGGGGTTCAGCCAGGCTTGCAAAGCTCGCGAGCAGGCAGATGAATGACAGGATGGATTTCATGACGGGGTTTCCGGGAATCAGGGTCTGCATGGTCAAAATATATCGGCCATCTGGGCTGCCTGGAGCGCGATCTCGTTGATCGTGTCCCTGAGCTCATCGGCATTGTCCGGATCTATGCCTAGTGTCTGCCACTCGCGTTCGCTGATTTCGGTTCCGCAGTATTCGTTGATGCCAAAATTGGGCAGCAGTTTTTCGGCCAGGTTGATCATGTAAGCCAGCATATTGGCAAGGGGCACCTCATCCTCGTATGGCGTATGGTGGTAATGCAGCACGTCTATGATTTCTTCCGGCAGGTTCCATTGCCGCGCAAGCTGCGCGCCGATCTGGCAGTGCGAAATGCCCAGCACTTCCTGCTCGATTTCCAGCACATGTCGCTCGGGTTGCAGCGAAAGCTGCAGATGCAATTCGTTGCTTGCCGCGCTGTCGACGTGGTGTATTACCATGTAGCCCATGTCATGCAGCAGGCCTGCCAGATGGATATGGTCCTGTTGCGGCCTCATCTGTCTCGGCATGGAAAGCGAGAGCGTGTTCATCGCGATGGAGATGGACAGGCTGTGCAGCCACAGATATTGCGGGGCGAAATTCTGCGTTGCAGGAACCTTGGCGAAATTGGACATCGCCGCAATGCCGAGCGCGACTGCCTTGACGCGGGTAAGCCCGAGCAGCATCGCGGCTTCGGGCACGGTGCTGACCTTGCGGTTCAGGCCCATCATGGGGGAATTGGCAAGACTGATCAGCTTTGCGGAAATCTGCGGGTCCTGTCCGATCAGTTTCAGCAATTCGGTTTCGCCCTCGTCGGTGTTCAGGTTCAGCGCCAACAGTTTCATTGCGATGGCCGGCATGGCTGGCAGGGAATCGAGGTTGGCCAGCGCATTGGTGAGTTTCTGGCGGATCTGTTCAGTGGACATGGCGGTCTCTTTGCATGCAATGGTTTCTATCTGCGAAATATACGGGCGGATGAAGCCGGATAAATTTCCCCGCCTTGCATTATACGAGAAAGTGCTATCTAGGGTTGAAATCACCTGCCCGGTGGCGGTTTGTTGAGTTTTCGCTGCAAGGTGCGGCGGTGCATGTTGAGCGCACGGGCAGTGGCTGAGATATTGTTGTCATGTTCCTGCATTAGGCGCTGGATGTGCTCCCATTCCAGCATGTCTATGTTGGTTGCAGGTGTCTTTAGCTCGACATTGCCATCTGCCTCATGCCTGAAAGCCGCGATGATTTCATCGGCATTGGCAGGCTTTGCAAGATATTGCGTCGCACCCAGTTTGATGGCCTCGACGGCCGTGCTGATGCTGGCATAGCCGGTCAAGACGACGATGCGTGTGTTCGGGTCGAGCTCGTGCAATGTCTTGACCAGAACCAGTCCCGATGCGCCGCTCATCTTCATGTCCACCACGGCAAACTCGGGCGGATTTTCATGAGCCATCGGGATGGCTTCCTCGACGCTGTGCGCGATGCTCACCGAAAAACCGCGGCGGGTCAGCGCGGTGCCTAGCACGCGGCAGAAGGTGGCGCTGTCATCCACCAGCAGCAGGGTGGCCGATTCTTCACGGTTCATGATGCACCCCCATTTGCTATCGGCAGGCTGATTTCCGTGGTGGCTCCCCCACCTTCGCGGTTGTAAAGTCGCACCGTTCCTCCCATGCGCTCTATAGTGGCGTTGGCAAGAAAAAGCCCCAGTCCTCTTCCTTCCGGCTTGGTTGTAAAAAAGGCCGAGCCGGCCTTGAGCGTGACTTCTTCGCTCAAGCCGGGACCCTCATCGCGTATCTCGACGATGAACTGAGTGCCGTTGCATAACGCGCTGATTTTGATCTCAAGTTTGCTGGCGTCCATCGCATTGTTGAGCAGATTCATGAGTGCAGCGCGCAGCGTGACATCCACGCTGATGACTGGCATGCGCTCTTCACCCTTGTAACGGTATTGTGCCGCAGGGCGCAGAAGCTGCCATTCGTTCAGCACCTCTGCCATGAATTCGTCTGCCGCCTGCAACCTGCTTGCCCCGTTTTCCTGTGCATTGCTCAACATCTTGTCGAGGATGCGGCGGCATATGCGCACCTGTTCATCGAGCAGCGAGAGGCTGTCGTGCAGCTCGGAAGGCTCAGAAGAGGATGCGTGCTGCAGTTCGTGGATGACCACAGCCATGGTGGACAGCGGCGTGCCCAGTTCGTGTGCGGCGCCTGCCGCCTGTGTGCCAAGCGCTACGATGCGCTCGTTGCGCAGGATTTCTTCGCGCACTTCTGCCAGCAGTTCATCGCGGCTGCGCACAGCGTTGGCCATCCTGACCACGAAGGAGGCGACCACCATCGCGCTGATCACAAAGCCCATCCACATGCCCATCACGTGCACATTGAAGGGGTTGTCCATCTCCATTTCCTTCTGCGGCAGAGGGATGTGATAGATCATCAGCCAGCTGTAGCAGGCGGTTGTGAGAGCTGCCATGCTCCATGTGTAAGCTGCGGGCAGGGTGGCTGCGGCGATAACCAGCGGCAGAAGGTAAAGCGAGACGAAGGGGTTGGTAGAGCCGCCAGCGTAATACAGCAGAAGGCTCAGCACGACCACGTCTACCGAAAGCTGCGCAAACAATTCCGGGTTGTTCACCGGGCGGGCCGATCTCAGGCGCAGCAGCGTGAGGAGATTCACTGCGGCAAGCAGGGCGATGCCAAGCAGCATCGCAATCCACGAAAGATCCAGTTTGAGCACGCGCCATGCCAGCCACAGTGCGAACAGCTGGGCGGCAACTGTCAGGCTGCGCAGGTTTGCCAGACGGCGCAACTGGATATGGCCCGGCAGGGAAGAAAGGATGTTCATGGCGAGATTGTAATCAAAGCGTCCCGGGTTGCGTATAATTCATCCATTCCAACAATCAGCGGGGCGGTCATGAATAAATTGCGGTGCGGATTTCTGTTTGCGATGCTGTTGAGTTGCAGCGCATATGCGGG
>JAJXWG010000094.1 GCA_021781695.1 Pseudomonadota bacterium | reverse complement strand
AATGCTTGCCGATCAGCTCCTCGCGCGAGAAACCGAGCAGTTGCCGCACCCGGTTGTTGACAAAAGTGAAGTTACCTTCGTCATTCAGCGCATAGATGATGTCGGGCGAATTGTCGACGAGATAGCGGTAATTTTTTTCCGAATTCTCGAGTTGCATGGTGATGCGGCGGTGTTCTTCCGCAAGCGTGCGTTGCTTCAAGACGTTGTCTATCGTCTTCAGGAGCTCTTCCCGCGCATACGGTTTGCGCAGGTAGTCGAATGCGCCGCGTTTCAATGCGCCGATCGCCGAATCGATATCGCTGTTGCCGCTGATGACGATCACATCCGTACCCGGCGTGTCGGCATTTATGGCATTCATGATGTCAAGCCCGCTCATGTCGGGCAACCGCATGTCAAGGAGAACCAGATCAAACTTGTCCTTGATCAGCAGTTCGAGCGCATCCTGACCGCAGCTGGCAGTGGACAGATGGAAGTAATATGGCTTCAAGAGCTCATACAGGCTGCTCAACATTCTCGGTTCATCGTCAACGAGCAGGATTTGCGGCATTGCCCCAGCATCCTTCTGTGCGATATCCTTGAAGAGTTCCGCTGAAAAACTTAATGATTTCAAGGCATTCATCTTTGCGCTGCCGCGTATTTTCGGCCGGTGTCTGCCTGTTTCTGCAAGGCAGGTGCAGGGAGGAGGACTGTGAATGTGGTTCCCGATGCTTTGCTGTCGCAGCTGATGAGTCCATCGATCTTTTTGACTAGGTCGTGGATGATGCTAAGGCCCAGGCCGCGATTCTCCCCGCGCTTACTGCTTTGCACAGCTGAGAAAAGGTTGGCAAGCACGTCGGCTGGGATGCCGGTCCCGGTATCGCTGATGCAAAGCTCGCAATAGGTGCGGGCATCGCGTAACTTCTGGCCATTGTTTCTGACTTCGATGGTTCCCCCGTCGGGCAGAGCCTCGACGGCGTTCTTGATCAGATTGAGAAGTATCTGCTTCAGCGGGTCGGCAGAGCCTGCGATCATGACGGGCTGTTCGCTGGTCTTGACGACGATGTTTACGGAGGATGGTAGATAGCGGCTGATGGAGAAGAGCCGCACCACGTCTTTCAGCACGCTGTTGACTTCTGTGGTTTCCTCCTGCGCCTGTTGCTGTCCTGCGAATCCGCCTACGATGCGGCCGACACGGTCGATTTCCTCATTGAGTATGGACAGCTCTTCAGCGACAGGCTCATGCCTTGCCAGCTTGTCATCAAGCACGCCCAGATAATTCTTGATGATGGAAAGCGGGTTGTTCACTTCATGGACCACCTTGCGTGAGGCTTCCTGGTGTTCCTTGTTGACTCTGGCGATGTTCTTTTCAATTTCAACGCGAAGCGTTGTGGAGGATTTCAGCGATGCGGCTGCCTGTGTCGCAAATGACTTCAAGAAGCGTTCGCTGTCCCAGAGTTCCGATGCCTGTGGGGCGGAGAGACCGCCGACCAGAACGCCCAGACAGGATTGCTCGGTCAAAAGCGGCATGTAGACCAGATATTCCGCCTTCATACTGCGCAAGAGTTGCTGGTCGGCAATGCTCAAGTCTGGGTCATCGCGTCCGACAAAGGTTGTCTGGCTTTTCCGGACCGCCTCTGCAATGGCGCTTTCGCCAGTCAAGGGAATGGAGAATTCGCTCAGGCGCTGCTGGTGCTCGGTGATGGGAAACCCCGTCAGCGCCTTTGCATGATGAAGCAACAGCAGCGTATCATCAAAATTGAACAGCGCGCTGGAAGTGCGGGCAATGGTTTCGAGAAGTTCACGTCCATTGCAGCGGGAAAATGACTGGGAAGCTGCCGCCACCAGCGCGGTATTTCTGACATCGTCGGCCAGCCTTGCTTCGGTTTTATCCTCGACCTGTGCGGGAGGGTGGTATGAGGCCGCAGGGGGTGGGGTTTCATTCAAATCTATGCCGAAATAGGCAGCTGCAGTCCTGGTCTGGGCTTCAACGCCATTCAGGATGGCTTGCAGATCGGCATCGCTTATGCCGCACAATTCGCCAGCACCTTTCAGCGCATCGGGTTGATAGCTGCTCAGAAGATGCGCCAGATTAACCAGGCGTATCAGCGGATGAGCGGATTTCAGCCTGCCTGCCGGCTCATGATGGTAGCGCAAGCTGTCGGCCATAAACGAATCCAGGTTCCAGCGTTCGATGAGCCATGCGCCGGCTTCGGCATGCGTCATCCCCATGGTACTCATTTCGACGGAACACAGATGTTCGTCATCCATGGCCATGAAATTCGAGGTATATTCGGGTGCTGCACTAAGCAGCGCAAGCCTGCCGACATCGTGCAGCAGGCCTGCAAGATAAGCTTCCTCGCTGTGGGGATAGGACATTTTTTTTGCGAGTTCGCGGGCAATCACCGCGGCTTTTAAGGCGTGGACCCAGAAACCGTCTAGATTTGTGCTGCGTGAAAAATTGCTGAATGCATGGAATATGGATTCGCTGATCACCAGCGTTTTTGTCATCTCGACGCCCAGCATGTTTAACGCTTGCATCAAGCCGACCTTGCGGCTGCCGCGGTTATAAGTGGCGCCGTTGGCAATGTTCAGAATCTTAACTGCCATTCCCGCATCATGTGCAATGAGCTTGGCCAGTTCGCCGATCCCTGCTTCATCTTTCTGGCAAAGATGAAGCAATTTGGAGAGCACCTGAGGCATTACCGGCAGACGTGCTACAAGCAATCGATTGCGAATGGTTTGTTCGGTTCTTTGCATTTTGCGAGGCACTGTCACTGAAGTCGTGCAGCACTGATCCCCCAAGCGTTCATCGATAATGGAATCAAAAATATCCTTATGTTTAAAGCTATTTAAAACTCCGTTAATATAACGATATCACATTGCGCCTGAAAAATGCAGCAAAGATTATAAGCAAACACAGATTATTCGTGCTGGGGCATGAGACTCAGGATTTTTTACGAATATTTTGACGGATGTTGATCTATATCAATATTCCTGAGAACTACTGAATATATTCTCCGTTCCGGCTGTTTGGCCTATTTAACTACGGAGGATGTCGAAATGCAAAGTGCGCTGCCAGTTATATTTGTCTTGTCACCCTTTCTTATCCTGGCTTTCATGATCATGTTCAGTGGTTCTCCTTCACGATATTGACATGATCAGGAAGAGGCTGATGCGCTACAGGCGTTTTCAGTCATCAAGCTGAAGTTTTCCGGCAATGAACGCGTTTCCTAATCCCTCGCTTGCGAGGGATTTTTTTCCCCTTGGCTGCATCCAATTAAAGTAACATCAAAGGCTGCCGATAATGGTATACGACGTTATCTGAGTCGGGCGAAAGACCCGGATTGAGTTTAAAGGGGAGCAGCAATTGAAGAACAATCAGCCGGTCACACAGCATGAACAGCCATTGCCGCAGGGCACGCTGCTAGTATCCAAAACCGATCTCAAGGGCATCATCACCTATGCAAACGACGCGTTTGTCAAGGTAAGCGGTTTCTCAAGGGAAGAGCTGATCGGCAAGAGCCACAACATCGTGCGCCATCCGGACATGCCGCCCCAGGCTTTCAAATGGCTTTGGGATACGCTGTCAGCGGGTCTTCCCTGGCGCGGCATCGTGAAGAACCGCTGCAAGAATGGCGATCATTACTGGGTGAAGGCGCTGGTCTCGCCCATCAGTGCCGACGGCAGGGTCATCGGGTATCTTTCTGTAAGGCGCGCGCCGTTGAGAAATGAAATCAGCGAGGCGCAGTCGCTGTACCAGAAACTCAATGAAACCGGCGCAGCGATAGGGTCGAAATTCGATCGCTTCAGGTTCAGGAATCTCTCGCTGAATCTGAAACTGCAACTGCTTATACAGCCGGTATTGTTCTGCGTGCTGGCCAGTGCAACCTATCTGCTGTATGCGGAGATGAAAACATCCATGCTGGAGCACGCAAAACAGCGCTCGGAAGCGACCGCGATGCAGGTGATAGACAGCGCCAACATGCTGATGGTGACAGGCCAGATTAGCGAGCCGGAAAACCGCAAGCTGATGATCAGGAAGATCATCGAGGGCCAGCATCTCACTTCGTTGCGCCTGGTGCGCACAGAACAGGTGGTCAGGCAGTTCGGTCCCGGTCTGCCAGAAGAGCATCTGGACGATCCGCTGGTGAAAGAGACAATAGAGGCATCGGTCAAGGCGGGAAAACCCGTGCCGCATTTCAGCCAGGATAAGGTCGGGGACAAGTTGATCTTCAGGGCGATTACGCCTTACATCGAGTCGCACGCATTCCACGGCACGGACTGTTTGAGTTGCCATACGGTCGAAGTGGGCAGCTCAAACGGGGCGTCCGATCTCACGCTGGACCTGACCCGCGAATATGCACAACTTCACAATCTGCTGATGACTTTGATCGGCTCCCAGATCGGCATACAGTTGTTCATCTTCCTGGTGATGAGGTTCGGTTTCAAGCGTTTTGTCGAGCGTCCGCTGGTCGGAATGGAAAAACAGTTCGAGGGGGTGATAGAAGGCAATCTGGCGAGCGAGATCGACATCTCGGGGCGTGATGAGCCCGGGCTCTTATACTGCAAACTGCAGGTCATGCAGTCACAGATACAGGTCATGCTCGACGAAATGGAGCTGGCTGCATCGGTGATCATGGGACGCAGCACGGAGCTGGATGAGAAGGTGGTCAAGGTGGCGGAACAGTCGGCCAACCAACGCAACAACATCCAGCAGATCACAGGTTCCATGGAAGACTTCAGCCGGTCCGTATCGCAAGTCGCACAGGATGCCATGGATTCCGCGAATGCAGCCATCAGTTCCCAGGATATGATAGAAGACAGCAACAGGCGCATGGGGCTGGCTATACTCTCAGCATCCAAGGTGGTCAAGGCGGTGCGCTCATCGAGCGATGCGATAGACAACCTGAAGTCTGCCATCCAGAAGATAGGCGACATCAGCAAGGTCATCAAGGAGATTGCCGACCAGACCAATCTGCTCGCATTGAACGCCGCGATCGAGGCGGCCCGCGCCGGCGAACAGGGGCGGGGTTTTGCGGTGGTGGCCGACGAGGTGAGGAAGCTCGCCGAGCGCACGGGTTCGAGCACGACGGATATCGCCAGCATGGTCGGAAATATCCATGCGGTGAGCCAAAGCGTGGTGGAGTCCATGCACGAAGCGATACAGGAAGTCGAGGAGGAGTCTGTGATCGTCCATGAGAACGGGGAGACATTGAAGAAGATCATGGATGTGAGCCGCATGGTGACAGGGAATGCGCAGCGCATTGCGGAAGTTTCCAAGGATCAGTCCGTTGCCAGCGTGAATGTGTCGCACAACTTGGAGAGCATTTCCGATCTGGTGAACAGCAACGTGAGCATCGCAGAGGATGCCAGATATGCATCGCTTGAAATGTCAAAGTCCGCAGCCGAGTTGCAGGACATGATCAGGCAGCTCAACAAGAAGTGATGCGTCAGCCGGCCAGGCACTTCAGATAGACAGAGGCGTCTGGCGCCGTGCGGTCGCGCTGCGCCTGCCAGATCATCTCGCTTAAGCATTCCATCATGCGGTGCTGTGCATCGTGTTCTGACCCGAACTGCCGGGTCAGGCGCAGGAAATGCGCGCGTATTCCCTGGGGCTGGTCTATCGAGATCTGCTCCTCGATGGTCAGGTGCATCATCAGGTGCAAAAATGGGTTGGGCTCGCCCTGCTCAGGCAGGTATTCGCGATGCAGGAAGCGCCCGGGTTCCTCGAATATCGGAAAATACTCCGGATGCTTTTCGATCAGCTGGGCTGCAAGGTCCTCCAGCGGTGTGAGGATCTCATTCGACCTTCTCTTGCGCCATGTCTCGAACAGAAAGTTTCTTGCCTCATCGCGCGACGGATTGAAGAACATTCATCGGCCTTTCAACTTGTACTCGCAAAGATCGTAAATGATGCATTCGGCACATTTTGGTTTACGCGCCTGGCAGACATAACGGCCGTGCAGAATCAGCCAGTGATGCGCATCGTGCAGGAATTCCTTCGGTATCACCTTGAGCAGCTTTTTTTCGACCTCGAGCACGGTCTTGCCGGGTGCGAGATTGATGCGGTTTGCAAGGCGGAAGATATGGGTATCCACGGCAATCGCAGGTTCACCGAACGCTGTGTTGAGGATCACGTTGGCGGTCTTCCTTCCCACGCCCGGCAGGGCTTCGAGCGCCTCGCGCGTTCTCGGCACTTCTCCATTGTGCTGTTCGATCAGGATGCGGCAGGTCTCTATCACATGGCGTGCCTTGGTCTTGTATAGTCCGATGCGCTGGATGTATTGGGCAAATTTTTCCTCGCCGAGTTCGAGCATCGCCTCTGGCGTATTGGCTATGGGGTAGAGTTCCCTGGTTGCGGCATTGACGCTGATGTCGGTCGCCTGCGCCGAGAGCATCACCGCCACCAGCAGTTCAAACGGCGTCGAGTATTCCAGTTCGGTCGTCGGATGGGGATTGGCCGCCTGCAGGCGAAGAAAGATCTCGCGTCGTTTTTCGATGTTCATAGAGATTTTTTAGTCGAGATCGAAGTAATCGCTGTCTATTTTCTTTATTGTGTATGTACTTCTGAAACGGTTCTTTCTTTGCCGTCTTTACATATGTTCAGAAACGGAAGCATTAAATCTTGGAATCCTGGCACGGCCATAGTGTTACCTTTCTTGAGTGCACTGGCGAGCAGGTTGTTCGCATCTCTTATTGATTGCTTTATCCTGATCCAAACAA
>JAJXWG010000093.1 GCA_021781695.1 Pseudomonadota bacterium | reverse complement strand
CACGGCGCACAGGCAAAGATTTCGCGATTTCTTTCAAATGCGGCACCTCGACCTTCATCAATGCATCCAGTTCAACTTCAAACCAGATGCATGCCTGGGGCATATCTTTCTGCCAGTTCGGATGCAGCTCTCCTATCCAGCCGATGCTCTGGTCGTTGCAGAAAATTTCTGCGCAACGGCCGGGGTGCAGCGCTGGATGCAAAGCCGCAACGAAGCGCAGTGCGGCGGGTGCAAACAGCGCTTCGACATCCGCCTTTACGTCAAAAAAATCAACTGGCTCAGGCTTTGCAGCCCATTGCTCCTGCTGTCTATTGCCGTAAGCGATGCCCGAGACACGTTGGGTCTGCACATACATGCTGTTTGTTTTTGCAAAGCATGCGCCCACTTCAAACAGGCGCACGCGGGGCTGGCGGCGGTTGAGGTTGAAACGCAATGCTGCCAAGAGTCCGCCTATCAGGGAGCTCCTCATCACAGCCAGATTGCTGGCGATCGGGTTTTGCAATGCAACCGGATTGTCGTTGCCGCAAAGATCGCGCTCGACCTGTTCTTCGACGAAAGCCAGACTCACGATTTCCTGATAGTCTCGTGCTACCAGCAGTTGCTGGACGCGCGACAAGGGGCGCTGCGTTTCGCTGTCAGGCAGCATGGTCAATGCGGTTTGCGGCGCCAAGGCGGGAATATTTTCATAGCCATACAGCCGCGCGACTTCTTCAATCAGATCGGCTTCGATCGCGAGGTCATAGCGGAAGCTCGGCGGTATCACGCTATATACATCTTCGCTCGATGTGAAATTAAGCTGCAGACGCGCAAGCAAGCCGGCAATTTCATCGGCACCAAGGGCAATGCCCAGCACGCGCGCAACGCGCGAAGCTCGCAGCGTGATCGCATTGCGCAAAGGCATGCTGCCTTTGACTTCGCTAACCGCACAGACAGTGCCCCCGCAGATTTCAACCAGCAATTGCGTGGCGCGTTCAAGACACTTGCGCGTGGCTGCAAAGTCCACGCCTCTTTCGAAGCGGAATGAAGAATCGGTCGCCAGTCCAAAGCGGCGCGCACGGCCTGAGATCGTATCGGGATGAAAAAACGCAGCCTCAAGAAACACGTTCTGCGTCGTCGTATCCACGCCGCTTCCTGCGCCGCCCATGATGCCGGCCAGCGCAAGCGCTCTTTTCTCGTCTGAGATCACCAGCACTTGTTCGTCCAGGACAACAGCCTGCTCGTTGAGCAATGTCAGCGTCTCGCCCTTTGCTGCCCGGCGCACCGCAATGCCGCCCGACAGCCTGTCGGCATCGAAAGCATGCATGGGTTGGCCAAGCTCCATCATCACGTAGTTGGTGATATCCACTATGGCGTTGATCGTGCGCAGCCCGCTGCGCTCCAGACGGCGCTTCATCCAGTCGGGTGTCAGTGCCTTTGCATTCACGCCCTTCACCAGCCTGCCGCAATAAAGCGGGCAGGCTGCCGCATCTTCAACCTTGATTTCGAGCCGGTCGGCAAGCGTTGCAGGCATGTCCGAAATTGCGACAGGACTGATCGTGCTTCCTGTGAGTGCCGCGACTTCGCGAGCCAAGCCAGCTATGCCTGAGCAGTCGCTGCGGTTGGGTGTTAACTTCAGGGTGATGAGCTTGTCGTCCAGATCAAGGTATTCGCGCAGGCTCACGCCCACAGGCGCATCGGATGGCAACAGCCAGAGCCCTTCGCTCTCCGTTGCAAGCCCCAGTTCCTTTTCGGAGCAGAGCATTCCGGAAGAGCTAACGCCGCGCACCTTGGCCTGCTTTATTTTGAAGTCGCCCGGCAACACGGAGCCGATGCGCGCGCAGGGCACCCTGATACCGGCCTTTACATTTGCAGCGCCGCACACGATGGTGAGCGGCTCGGCTTCGCCCACATCCACCTGGCATACGTTCAATCTGTCTGCATCGGGATGCTTTTCAACAGCCAGAACTTCAGCCACCACCACGTTGTTGAACATTGGTGCGACTTTTTCCTGCGCTTCGACCTCCAACCCCGCCATCGTCAGAAGGTGCGAGAGCTCGTCGCTTGACAGCTTTGGATTGACCCAGGTTCTTAACCAGTTCTCGGAAAATTTCATATCGGCATTCCTAGTTGAATTGTTTCAGAAAGCGCAGATCGCTCTCATAAAACTGGCGCAAATCGTTCACGCCGTAACGCAACATTGCCAGCCGCTCAACGCCCAACCCGAAAGCAAATCCCAGGTATTTTTCGCTGTCGATATTCACGTGCTTCAACACGGCAGGATGCACCATGCCGCAGCCGCCGATCTCGAGCCAACCGCCGCGCCAGCTCATGTCCATTTCAGCAGAGGGTTCGGTGAACGGAAAAAAAGACGGGCGGAAGCGCACCTCTAAATCATCCTGCTCGAAAAAACGCTGCAGGAAATCCTGCACTACGCCTTTCAGATTGGCAAAGCTCACTTCTTCATCCACCCAAAGGCCCTCGACCTGATGAAACATTGGCGAATGTGTCGCATCTGAATCTACGCGGTATACGCGGCCTGCCGAGATGATCTTGAGCGGCGGCTGATGGGTTTGCATGTAGTGCACCTGGACCGGGGAGGTGTGCGTGCGCAGCACATGCTCGGGATCGATGTAGAAAGTGTCATGCATCGCGCGCGCGGGATGATTTTCCGGTATATTGAGCGCGGTGAAGTTGTAAAAGTCGTGTTCTATTTCAGGGCCTGAGGTGGTTGAAAATCCCAGGGAATGGAACAGATGTTCGATGCGATTGAGCGTACGCGTCACAGGGTGCAATCCGCCGCAACCATTGCCGCGTCCTGGCAGCGTCACATCCAGCGATTCGGCGGAAAGTCTGGCCTCCATCTTCGCTTGGCCCAGTTCATCGCGGCGCTGTTGCAGCGCGGCCTCTATGCTCTGTTTGACCTGGTTGATGTGAGCGCCGGCCTTGGGGCGCTCGTCCGCAGAGAGCTTGCCCAGCCCTTTGAGCAGGGCCGTCAGGCTGCCTTCCTTGCCCAGATACTTTGCCTTGGCCTGTTCCAGTTGGTCTTCGTCGTTGATCGCAGAAAACTGCGTCAACGCCTGATCGAGAATTTGTTGTAGTTCTTCCATAAACACACCATGACAAAAAAAGGGGGCGTACGCCCCCTTCCTGATGACGCTATTCAGGCCGCGGGTTATACGGCCAGGCTGGCTTTTGCCTGAACAACGAATTGTTCAAATGCAGGCTTGTCGAAAATGGCGATGTCAGACAGAACCTTGCGATCGATCTGGATATCCGCCTTTTTCAGGCCATTCATGAATGCGCTGTAAGGCATGCCGAACTCGCGCGCGGCCGCATTGATACGCGCGATCCACAGGGTGCGGAACTGACGCTTCTTCTGGCGGCGATCACGGTAGGCATATTGCCCGGCCTTCATCACAGCCTGTTTGGCGATGCGATATACGTTCTTTCTGCGGCCGCGGTAACCCTTGGCCTTGGCTAACAGTTTCTTGTGCGTTGCGCGTGCGACGACACCACGTTTTACTCTAGGCATGGTCTACTCCTTACGCGTAAGGCATCATGGCGTGAACCGATGCTGTATTGGTTGAATGAACAGCGGCGGTACCGCGCAGCTGGCGCTTGTTCTTGGTGGTTTTCTTGGTCAGGATATGACGCTTGAACGCTTGCGAGCGTTTGATACTGCCGCCTGCGCGGACCTTGAAACGCTTGGCCGCGCCGCTCTTTGTTTTCATCTTAGGCATGACTGCTCCTTAAAGTTATGGTGGGAGGTGTTCTCCGACTGGAAAAACTTGTTGACCCATACACCACTTATTTTGGGGATCTTTTTTGCTGCAGTTTTCTGATCGGCCCCTGCTACCAGAAAAATAAAAACAGTCTTCAGCCGTTAGCAGCTAGCGACTAACGTCTATCTTGTTACTTCTTTGACGTCTTGGGCGACAACACCATCACCATCTGACGGCCTTCCATCTTGGGAAACTGCTCGACGACGCCATATGCTTCGAGATCCGCTTTCACGCGCTCTATCAGTCGCATGCCGATTTCCTGATGGGCCATCTCGCGACCGCGGAACCTCAGGGTAATCTTGGTCTTGTCGCCATCATTCAGGAACTTGATCAGGTTGCGCAACTTGATATTGTAATCGCCTTCATCCGTTCCGGGGCGAAACTTGATCTCCTTGATCTGCACCTGCTTCTGTTTCAGCTTGGCTTCGTGCTGCTTCTTGCTCTCGGCATACTTGAACTTGCCATAATCCATGATGCGGCAAACTGGCGGATCGGCCATAGGCGAAATTTCCACCAGATCCAGTTCAGCCTCATTGGCCAGGCGCAAAGCTTCCGCGCTGGACACGATCCCCAAGGGTTCCTTATCTGCTCCAATGAGGCGCACCTGAGGTGCGTTAATCATTTCATTGATGCGCTGTAATTTGTTCTGTGCTATTGGAATGTCTCCGTCTCGGCAAAAATTAAACCGTGCTGCCCGATTGAACCTCGGCCTTGAAATGCCCGATTAATGCTTCCAGGGTCATTTGTCCGAGATCCTCACCACTGCGGGTACGCACGGCTATCAATCTTCCAGATACTTCCTTGTCGCCCACGATCAGCTGATAGGGAAGTTTCTGCAAGCTATGTTCGCGTATTTTATAGGTAATCTTTTCATTGCGCAAATCCAATTGCACGCGCAGGCCCGCCGCCTGCAATTTTTGTCCGATTTCGCGCGCATATTCCTCCTGGGATTCGGAGATGTTCATCAGCACGCATTGCACCGGAGACAGCCACAAAGGGAAGGCCCCGGCATGGTGTTCGATCAGGATGCCGATGAAGCGCTCCATCGATCCCAATATGGCGCGATGCAGCATCACGGGGGGTTTGCGGCTGTTGTCTTCATCGACAAATTCGGCACCAAGCCGAACGGGCAGATTGAAATCGAGCTGTATCGTGCCGCATTGCCACAGGCGATCCAGGCTGTCTTTCAGCGTGAATTCGACCTTGGGGCCGTAAAAGGCGCCTTCGCCCGGCTGAATTTCATATTCAAGCTGGTTCTGCTGCAACGCTGCAGCCAGCCCCGCTTCCGCCTTGTCCCAGGTCTCATCCGATCCCACGCGCTTTTCGGGGCGGGTGGACAATTTAACGATCACCTCGTTGAAACCGAAGTCGCGGTAAACCTCGTTTAGCATCACGATGAAACTGGAAACTTCATCCTGCACCTGAGCCTCGGTACAGAAGATATGCGCATCATCCTGAGTGAAGCCGCGCACCCGCATCAGGCCGTGCAGTGAACCCGACGATTCGTTGCGGTGGCAGCTGCCGAACTCTGCCAGACGAAGCGGCAGGTCTCTGTAGCTGTGCAGGCCGTGGTTGTATATCTGCACATGTGCAGGGCAGTTCATCGGTTTCACCGCGTAATCCCGGTTCTCCGATGAAGTGGTGAACATGTTGTCGCGGTAATTTTCCCAGTGCCCCGATTTCTCCCATAGCGTCCTGTCCATGATGGTCGGCGTGCGGACCTCCTGGTAATTGTGCTCGCGGAATTTGGCGCGCATGTATTGCTCGACGGCTTGCCACAGGGTCCAGCCCTTCGGGTGCCAGAACACCATGCCAGGCGTGGTGTCCTGCATGTGAAACAGATCGAGCTGGCGCGCAAGTTTGCGGTGGTCGCGCTTTTCGGCTTCCTCCAGCCGGTGCAGATAGGCTTCCAGTTCATCTTTTTTTGCCCAGGCCGTGCCATAGATGCGCTGCAGCATTTCGTTCTTCGAATCGCCGCGCCAGTAGGCGCCTGCCAGCTTCATCAGCTTGAACACCTTGAGCTTGCCTGTGGAAGGCACATGCGGTCCGCGGCATAGATCGGTAAAGTTGTCTTCGGTATACAGCGACACTTCCTGGCCGGCAGGTATGGAGGCGATGATCTCGGCCTTGTAATGCTCGTTGATGCCCTTGAAATAGTCCACAGCCATATCGCGCGGCAGCACCCGCCTTGAAATCGGTATATCGCGTTTTGCCAGCTCCATCATGCGCTTTTCAATCGCAAGCAGATCTTCAGGTGTGAACGGCCGGTGATATGAGAAATCATAATAGAAGCCGTTATCGATCACGGGGCCTATGGTCACCTGTGCATCAGGGAACAACTCTTTCACCGCATGTGCCAGCAGGTGTGCGGTGGAATGGCGGATGATTTCTACGCCTTCCGCATCCTTTTCGGTGATGATGGAGAGCTTGGCATCCTTCTCGATCAGGTAGGATGCGTCCACCTGTTTCCCGTCGACCATACCCGCAAGCGTTGCACGCGCAAGACCGGAACCGATGCTCTGCGCCACACCTAACACCGTGACAGGTGCATCGAAGCTGCGCTCTGAACCATCAGGCAAAGTAATAATAGGCATTTTTTTCTTCCAATAAATTAAAACGGGCTCAAGCACGCACGGCCCGGCAGCGCGCGATTATAAAGCAAATCAGGCAAGGGTCGTTCCGGAATTCTTGAAGCCGGCATCGTTTCCGGATCGTGGATCGGCCCATGCGTATTTTGTTTGCTGTTCATCGCGGCAATATAGTAAGCTAATCCATCCCACACATCGCCATCCTAAACAATGTCAGGAAACGCATTAATTTTGCATATCGAACCGGGTGAGGATTTCACCGGCAATATGCCAGAACTGCTTTTACCACACCTTTGCAAAATCTCGCACCGTTCGGTTGCAGACGAGAGCTCGCTCAAGGCAGCGCTGCAAGAGAAGC
>JAJXWG010000092.1 GCA_021781695.1 Pseudomonadota bacterium | reverse complement strand
CTGCTCACCAGAGACGCGTTGCAGCTGGTGGCGGATGCGAAAGATGACCGAGAACCCGAACAGCTCGCCAGACTCTACATGAGCGATGCCGACATCGTGCTTGCAGAAGGCTTCTCTCATGCGCCGGGCGCAAAAATCGAAGTGCTGCGCCGTGCATGCGGGAAGGCGCCGCGCTGCGCAATAGCGGACGGCCTGATTGCAATAGTCACCGATATGGATGAGGCACATCCTTTGCTTCCGCACTTCGGACTCGAGGACATCGGACGCATCGCACAGTTTATAATCGATTCCCGCCTGCGCGGGAATGACAGCTAAATGCAATGATTGCGGATTGCACGGCATTGATACTCGCAGGCGGCGAATCGCAACGCATGGGGCAGGACAAGACAAGCCTGCTGTTTTCCGGCAGGACGCTGCTTGAGCAGGTCGCATCGGTGCTAAAGCCGCTGTTTAAAGACATCATCGTCAGCACGCGCAAGATTCGCCTCGACTGTGAACTGCCTCAGGTATCCGACCATCCGGCGCACAAGGGTCCTTTGGCAGGGCTGATTGCTGGCCTTGAACAGGCAAGGACATCCTGGGTGTTCGTCGTTGCCTGCGACATGCCCTTCATCATCCCGCAGCTGATAGAATACCTGTCAGGGCTTCGCGATGAGTTTGATGCAGTCGTGCCTGTCGTGTCAGGCCATCCCCAGCCCATGGCGGCGTTCTATTCCAGACACAGCCTTGATGTTTTGCATGGTCTGATGAACGATGGCGCATCGCACAGCATGCGCGAACTGCTGGACAGGCTCTCGGTGAATTACGTGGATGAAGAGAAATTGAAAACTTATGATCCGATACTGCAGAGCTTTTTCGATCTGGACACGCCGCAGGATATCGCGCTGGCACGCGACATGAAGAAAGTATAAGCCATGGAACAGGTAAGTTTCGCGCTGAACATCGTGCTCGAATCGGCAGCAACGCTCAAAAACGAATCCGTCGAACTCGAAAAATCCCTGGGGCGCGTGCTGGCCTGCGACATCCTCGCCAACCGCGACCTGCCGCCTTACGATGTTTCGGCGATGGATGGCTTTGCGGTGCGCTCTGCCGATCTTCCCGGAATACTCGCAATCGCCGAAGACATCAAGGCGGGAGACATGCCGACTGTTGCACTCAAGCCCGGACAATGCTCGCGCATCATGACGGGCGCTGCGCTGCCCGAAGGGGCGAACGCGGTGATCAGAGTCGAAGATACCAGACAGATTTCGGTTAACGAAGTGCAGATCGATCTTGCCGTCAAGTCCGGCAACGACTTGCGCCTGCGCGGAGAAAACATGCGGGCTGGCAATGTGGTGCTGACCGCGGGCACCGAGATCACGCCTGGCGTAATCGGCATACTCGCAACGGTCAAGGCCAGGAAGATTGAGGTGCACTGCAAACCGAGCGTGGCGATCCTGTCCACCGGCAATGAGCTTGAATCCCTCGACGATCCGGTTGATCCCTGCAAAATTCCCGACTCCAACACCTATGCGCTGATGGCACAGGTTCAGGCGCTCGGTATAGAGCCAAAGCTTCTGGGCATCGCGCGCGATGATCAGGACGAACTGGAATGGCATCTCAAGCGCGGGCTGGAATACGATGTGCTGCTGGTTTCGGGCGGCACCTCGGTCGGCGTGCACGACTATGTGCGCCCGACCATGGAAAAGCTGGGCATCGAAATGAAATTTTGGCGCGTAGCTATGAAGCCGGGACACCCACTGGCGTTCGGCCTTTTACATCGTACGCAAAAAACATCTGAGGCAGATGCAGTGCAAGACGCGAGACGCGCAGCGACGCAGGCATATCTAATGGATAGACAAGGAAGCGAGCACCGAGCAACGCAGCAATGCGCTGCCTCAGATGCTTTTGTATTCGGTCTGCCCGGCAATCCGGTATCCAGCATGGTGTGCTTCGAACAATTCGTAGCCCCTCTGCTTCGCCGCATGATGGGCAATACCCGCCTCTACCGGCGCACCGTGAAAGCGCGCCTTCAGCACCCCTTCAGCATGAAACCAGGACGCACCGAATTCGTCCGCGTGCAACTTTCATCCGACGAGTCGGGTTACCTTGCAAGCTCGACCGGTACGCAAAGCAGCGGCGTGCTGCTGTCCATGGCGCGCGCCGACGGATTGATGGTATTGCCTGCCTGTTGCACGGGACTTCCTGCAGGCGAAGAGGTCATAGTGCAGTTGCTCGATGGAACTGAATTTCAAGACGATCCGGGGTACAGAGAATGAGCAATGCAAGAATCGGCATACTGACTGTTTCTGACCGCGCAAGCCGTGGCGAGTATGAAGACAAGGGCGGTCCTGCGATACGCGCCTGGTTCACACGCGTGCTGACCAGCCCATGGGAGGCTGTCTCACTCGTCGTCCCGGACGAACAGCCGCTGATCGAGGCGGCACTCATCGAACTGTGCGACATCGAAGGCTGCTCCCTGGTAGTCACCACAGGCGGCACAGGTCCCGCGCTGCGCGATGTCACACCTGAAGCGACGATCTCTGTGTGCAGCAAGATGATGCCAGGTTTCGGCGAGCTGATGCGCGCAGCTTCCCTGAAGTTTGTGCCCACCGCCATCCTGTCGCGGCAGACTGCCGGCATCAGAGGCAAGTGTCTGATTGTGAATCTGCCGGGCAAGCCTTCGGCGATAGACGATTGCCTGAATGCAGTGTTCCCAGCCATTCCTTATTGCATCGATCTTGCCGAAGGCGATCGCCTGGAATCCGACCCGGAGCAATGCAAAGCCTTCCGACCTCAGAACGCAGCAGCCAGGTAAACCTGACGCTTACAGGCAAGTCCGCATCGAAACATCTCCTTGTGGATCTGCAAAACAAGTCGTATTATGCATCAGCGATCTCTAATATTTGGAGGCTGACATGAACATCGAACAGAAACTATCCCTCGGCGAGCAGGCTTATGAAAAAGCGCTCAAGTACGAGCTTGATTATGGCTGTTGCCCCCAGTGTGTTCTGGCGACAGTGCAGGAGACCATCGGGATTGTGGATGACCAGACGATCAAGGCGAGCCATGGTCTTTCGGGTGGCGGAGCACTCTCAGGCGAAGGCGTATGCGGCGCCCTGACCGGCGGACTCATGGCACTGAGCGCAAAATACGGTCGCGACCGCGACAAGCTGGATCGGGGGCGCTACATCAACAACTTCAAGAAGGCCAAGGAACTCACCGAACGTTTCCAGCGGGAATTCGGCGGGGTAACTTGCCGCCAGCTGCAAAAGCAATTCACCGGCCGCACCTATGACATGTGGAATGCGGAGGAGTACAAGGCATTCAGCGATGCCCGCGGACTCAAGTGCGCCAACGCAACCGGGACAGTCACGAAGTGGGTCATTGAAATGCTATAGCAAGCCTCATGCTGACGCACCAAACAGCATGCCGACACCGGCAGTGATTGCCATTGCAAATACGCCCCAGAACGTCACGCGCAATATGCCTTTGATGATGCTGGCGCCGCCGGTGTAGGCAGCCAGAGCGCCCAGTGCAACGAGAAAGAACAGCGAGGTTGCCCCGACGATCACTGCGAGCTGGCGGGCGGGTGAAAACCATGCAGCAAGCAGAGGCAATCCGGCGCCCACGACGAACGACAGCGCAGAAGTCATAGCCGCTTGCAAGGGCCTTGCGCTGAAAATCTCGGATATGCCCAGTTCGTCCCTGGCATGGGCGCCAAGCGCATCCCTAGCCATCAACTGCATGGCCACCTGCCGGGCAAGTTCAAAATCCAGCCCCCGTCGCACATAAATCCCGGTCAGTTCCTCGGCTTCACGTTCCGGATCAGCATCTAGCTCCAGCCGTTCGCGCGCAATGTCAGCCTTCTCGGTATCCGCCTGCGAGCCGACCGAGACATATTCGCCCGCCGCCATCGACATCGCGCCCGCGACCAGCCCTGCAACACCCGCAATCAGTATATTTGCATGGGTGGCATTCGAGGCTGCCACGCCCATGATGAGGCTCGACGTGGAAACGATGCCATCGTTTGCACCAAGCACTGCAGCCCGCAGCCAGCCTATGTGTTGCGTCTTGTGGTTTTCCGCATCCGTTTTTGCCATGCTTGAAATCACCATCAGGTTTAGGAAATGAAAGCCGCAGCATGCCTTGGGATCGCAGCCACTGTTCCATTTGCAGCACAGTATGTGTCATTTTCATGGCTTTATCTATCCCTTTGCGCGGATTATGATGACCTCACTTTAAAACTGGCATGGGAGATGGAGATGTCCGAACCTGTAGTATTCGTATCTCACGGCGCACCCGATGCGCTGCTCATGGCGCAGGACGCCGTGGCCTCTTGGCGCAAGATCGGCCAGACAATTACACAACCTGCTGCCATCCTTGTGGTCTCGGCGCACTGGGAAAACCGCAATCCGACCGTCAGCCTGTCTGATGCACCCGAAACCCTGTACGACTTCTCGGGTTTTTCGCCTGAACTTTACCGCATGCGTTATCCTGCACCCGGCGCACCGGCTCTGGCAGAACGTGTCGCAGCACTGCTGGCAACAGCCGGCCAGCAAACCGATCGCGACGCCAACCGCGGGCTGGATCACGGCGCGTGGGTGCCGCTATCGGCAATGTATCCAGAGGCCAACATACCGGTTACACAGCTCTCGCTGGTGCAAAACGCAGGCCCAGAAACCCATTTCAAACTGGGACAGCTGCTAGCCCCCCTCAGGGATGAAGGTGTGCTCATCGTCTGTTCGGGTGCGATCACGCACAACTTTGCATGGCTTGATTGGCGCGCAACTCCCGGTCAACTGCCTCATCCTAAGGCTGAAACCTTTTCACAATGGGTTGCCGATCGCCTGGCAGCACAAGATGTTCCTGCCCTGCTCGACTACCGCAACGCACCTTATGGCGCAGAGGCACATCCGGGTGAAGAGCACTTCATGCCATTTTTCGTCGCCCTGGGTGCCGCAAATGGAGAATCTTCCATGCGCTATCGCCCGCACTTCACCTATGGCGCGCTGTCCATGGATGCTTACGTCTGGCGGGGTTAGAAATGGCTGCCTCTTTATCATCCGGCTGCGAGCACCAGAAGTTTCACCTATATTGATTGCAATTTTTCAGGAGTATCATCATGAGCCAATACCAGATTTCCGTTATCGTCGGCAGCCTGCGCGAGGATTCCATCAACCGCAAGCTGGCAAGCGCCATTGCAAGACTGGCGCCTTTGGAATTCTCGTTCACGCAGGTAGAAATTGGCGGCCTGCCGCTTTACAACCAGGACGATGATGCGAATCAGGCCAAATCCGTCAAGCGGATGAAGGAGGAAATTGCGGCCTCCCACGGCCTTCTGTTTGTCACGCCCGAATACAACCGCTCTATTCCCGGCGTGCTGAAAAATGCAATCGACCATGCCTCGCGTCCTTATGGCCAGAATGTCTGGGCGGGCAAGCCTGCCGGCGTGTTGGGCGCATCACCCGGCGCTGCCGGCACAGGCATGGCACAGCAACACTTGCGCAACATACTCGCAGCCGTTGGCGTGCTCGCCCTTGCACAGCCCGAGGCGCTGATCCAGGCAAGGGACGGATTGTTTGATGAAGCCGGCAACATCGGTGAAGGCAGCAGAAAATTTTTGCAGAACTGGATGGATCAGTATGTCGCCTGGGTGAAAATGGCGGCTCAATGAACCGGATTCAAGATAAAACATGGAGTCGATATGATAAAACTCAGGAAATCCGAAGATCGCGGCTATGCGGATCATGGCTGGCTCAAGAGTTACCACTCGTTTTCATTTGCCAGCTACCATGATTCCGATCACATGGGATGGGGAAACCTGCGGGTGATCAACGAGGACCGCATCGAACCGGGGACAGGTTTTGGCAGGCACGGCCACCGCAACATGGAGATCATCAGCTACGTGCTTTCCGGCGAGCTTGCTCACCAGGACAGCATGGGCAACATCAAGGGCATACCGCCGGGCGATGTGCAGCGCATGAGCGCGGGCACGGGGGTTACGCACAGCGAATTCAACCATGCGAAAGGCCAGATGACGCACTTTCTGCAAATCTGGATAGAGCCCAATGTCCAGGACATCCCTCCCGGTTACGAGCAGAAGACGATCTCGGAAAACGAGAAACGGGGAAAGTTGCGCCTGGTCGCCTCCCCCAGTGGTGAAAGCGACTCTGTAGTCATACATGCAGATGCGAAACTCTATGCCGGATTGTTTGACGGCAATGAAAGCGCAAGCCTGGGTATAGCGCCGGATCGCAAGGCTTATGTGCACCTGGTGCGCGGGACGCTTGCGGTCAACGGCCAGAGGATCGCCGCTGGCGACGCCGTGCTGCTGGAACAGGAAAATCAGATACAAATTGACAATGCCGACAAGGCGGAAGTACTGGTGTTCGATCTTGCATCCTGAATTGCAGCATTGATATCTGCATTTATAGCTCATAGCACACACGCGCCAGACTTTATGGGAAGACCCGATCCTTGAGCCAAACCAGGAGATCACCATACTGAAACGGAAAGGAATTTATCATGAGTAAGGTAAATGGCTTTAACAGCAAGCTTAGCTCAAAAATTGAAATTGAGTATCCTGATTTTGAAAAATTACCTGAACCAGTCAGGCAAAAATTCGAGAGCTTACCCACAAAAGTGAATTTTTTCCGGATGCTGGGGTATAGCCCCGGTGCATTTGTAGAAGTCATCGATTTAACCACTGCTATTTTCAAGAATCTGACACTAGCTGACCGCCACAAAGAGCTTTTGGTTCTGCTGGTGGGTGCGCAAACTGGGTGTGACT
>JAJXWG010000091.1:4451-6787 GCA_021781695.1 Pseudomonadota bacterium | reverse complement strand
AAACTGATTTCATATTTCTCTCCTTATTGGTTTTAGAAGACTGCCCAAAGATTCTAAACAAACCTACCCTCATTTGCAAACCTGATATGACAAATTTGTGATGTTGGCGTGACATTAACGCATGAATGGCGGCTGCGGTTGACAGGAATGGTAGGTCATTTTTATGCAGTTTGGCAGGATTTAGTCGTTGGTCAGAAGGAACCATAAGGTGAAAGCAAATGCAAAGATGAGCAGTGCTACGACTATCTTCATCGTTCTTTCCGTCTTTTTCTTGTGTCTGGCAAAAAGTTCTGTTTCATGATTTTCCAAATGAGCCCCCTGATGTTTTTCCATATGGCGTGAAGTTTATCCTTTCAGCAGTTCTTTGGCGTGCTTGATCGCGTCATCCAGATTGGCTGACACATTGGACTTGCCGATTTCATCGAAAAATCCGGATTGATGCATCAGAAAGAATGGCTGGGTATGCGGGCCGCAAAGAATCAGGTGCTTGTCGTGTTTTTTGAGTTTCCTGTGCAGATGTTCGAGCACATGCAAGGCGCTTGCATCCATGCTGATGACTTCAGACATGTTGAGTATCAGCACGTCCGGTTCGTCGTGTTGCTGGTGCAGCACGCTTTCCAGCTTATCGACCACGCCGAAGAACAGTGCGCCGTAAAGCCGGTAGATTAGCACGCCGTGTGGAGTGGTCTGATGCACATGCATGCCGTTATCAGGCTGCGTTTCGGAGAGCTGGATGCTGGACAGCTCCGTCATGTTGCGGATGAAGAAAATCGCTGCCAGCAGCAGGCCGACTTCCACCGCCACGGTCAAATCGAAGATCACCGTAAAGACGAAGGTGACGAGCAGCACGATGGTGTCATTGCGAGGATAGCTTTTGAGGTGGCCGAACACTTCCCATTCGCCCATGTTGATCGAGACGATCAGCAGGATGGCGGCAAGCGAGGCCAGTGGAATGTACCTGGCCAAAGGGGCTGCGAGCAGCACGACGAGCAGCAGCGTGAGCGCATGCACGATGCCTGAGATCGGGCTTGTGCCGCCAGCGCGGACATTGGTTGCGGTGCGGGCGATGGCGCCTGTCGCTGGTATGCCGCCGAAGAATGGCACGGTCATGTTGGCGATGCCCTGAGCCATCAGTTCCTGATTCGGATCGTGCCTCTCGTCTATCATGCCGTCAGCAACCGATGCCGACAGCAGAGATTCGATGGCACCCAGCAGTGCGATGGTGAAGGCGGGCATGATGAGGTTGCGCAGTGCGCTGATGGAAAATGCCGGCATGGAAAATGCCGGCAGGCTTTGCGGAATGCCGCCGAATCGAGTGCCTATGGTTTCAACCGGCAGATGGAACAGTGCTGCGATCGCGGTGCCTGCCATAAGCGCCATGATGGGCGAGGGAAAACGCTGTGCCCAGGTTTTGGGATAAAACCAGATGAACAGTGTGCTCAAGGCTGCCAGTGTAAATGTGAGGGGATCCATGCTCGGCAAGGCATGCCAGAGGGCAGTCATTTTGTGGAAAAATTCTGCTGGCAGCTTGCCCGTCTGCAGGCCGAGAAAATCCTTGAATTCAGAGAGTGCGATCAGCACCGCGATGCCGTTGGTGAAGCCGATGATGAGCGGGCGGGGGAAATAATTGATCAGGCTGCCAAGGCCAAATGCGCCCATGCCGACCAGCATCACGCCTGCCATGATGGTGCATATCAGCAAATTGGCAAAGCCGTACTGCGCGATGATGCCGTACACGATGACAATGAATGCGCCGGTGGGCCCGCCGATCTGCACGCGGGAGCCGCCCAATGCCGATATAAGAAAACCCGCGATGATCGCGGTGAAGAGTCCTGCTTCGGGTTTTGCACCGGAGGCGATCGCAAAGGCAATGGCCAGCGGCAGGGCTACGATGCCGACGGTGAATCCTGCGATAAGGTCGGCGCTGAAGCGTGTCTTGTCGTAGTCCTTCAGCGCATCGATCAGGCGCGGGCGAAAGTGGCGGGAGAGTTTTGCCAGAAGCAATTTGTTCATGATGGCTGGGACAGCACCCCCTATTTGATGCGCATGCCGGGCTTTGCACCTTCGTCGGGGCTCAGGATGTAAAGCCCGGATTCGCTGCCCGATGCGGCAAGCACCATGCCTTCTGATAAGCCAAACTTCATCTTGCGGGGTGCGAGATTGGCAACCATCGCGGTCAGTCTGCCCACAAGCTTTTCCGGATCGTACGCCGATTTGATGCCGGCGAATACCGTGCGAGGTTTTTCTTCGCCGATATCCAGCGTCAGTTTCAGCAATTTTTCTGCACCCTCGACATGCTCCGCATTGACAATTTTTGCCACACGCAAATCGATTTT
>JAJXWG010000091.1:0-4351 GCA_021781695.1 Pseudomonadota bacterium | reverse complement strand
TCGAGATTCAGATCCAGGTCTTCCATCGTGCCGTTGATCTTGGATGCATAGTAGTAGCGCAGGTATTCGGTGTTCTTGATGTGGTCAACATAGCTCCTGGCAGTGATGAAGGTGCCGCGCGACTTGCTCATTTTTTCATTGTTCACGGTCAGAAAACCATGCGCGAAGAGTTTTGTCGGCGTGCGGAAACCGGAGTGCTCGAGCATTGCCGGCCAGAACAGTGCGTGGAAATATAAAATATCCTTGCCTATGAAGTGATACAGCTCTGTTGTGGAACCCGGTTTCCAATATTCGTCAAAGTCGATCCTCGATCCTGAATCCTGCATCCTGTTGTTGCATAGCTGTTTGAAGCTGCCCATGTAGCCTACCGGCGCATCCAGCCAGACGTAGAAATATTTTCCAGGCGCATCGGGAATTTCGAAGCCGAAATAAGGCGCATCGCGCGAGATGTCCCAGTCTGTAAGCCTGTTCTCACCTTCTACACCCAGCCATTCCTGCATCTTGTTGGCGGCTTCGGATTGCAGCGTTCCGCTTTTTGTCCATCTGCGCAGGAATTCCTGGCAACGCTTGTCAGAGAGTTTGAAGAAGTAGTGATCCGAATTACGCATCTCGGGTTGGGCGCCGGATACCGCAGAATACGGATTGATCAGTTCTGTCGGCGCATAGGCCGCGCCGCAGGCTTCGCAGTTGTCGCCATATTGATCTTTCGCATGGCACTTGGGGCATTCGCCCTTGATGAAGCGATCCGGCAGAAACATGTTCTTGACCGGATCGTAATACTGTTCGATGGAACGCACGTCTATCAGCCCGGCGGTCTTGAGTTTGCGATAGATGTCTTCGGCATACGCTTTGGTTTCGGCTGAATTGGTCGATCCATAGTTGTCGAACGCAACGTGGAAGGCGGAAAAATCGTCGTAGTGCTCCTGCCACACGCGCGCGATCAACTGTTCCGGGGTGATGCCTTCGGTCTCAGCGCGCAGCATGACGGGCGTGCCGTGAGTGTCGTCCGCGCATACGTAATGCACTTCGTGGCCGCACATTTTCTGGAAACGCACCCAGATGTCTGTCTGGATGTATTCGACAAGATGGCCAAGGTGTATGCTGCCGTTGGCATAGGGTAGCGCGGAAGTGACGAGGATTTTTCGCGTAGTCATGAAAAGGAGCCGGATTCTGAAAGTGGGTCATTTTAGCAAATCGCGCGCTTGGTCGGCGAATTGGTTAGAATTACGCCCCTGCGATTTTTTACGACTGGGATATTCCCGAAAATTTATGACCATCAAATCAGACAAATGGATACGCCGCATGGCGGAGCAGCACGGCATGATAGAACCGTTTTCTCCTGTACAGGTGAAAGAAGTGGATGGCAAGCGCATCGTGTCTTACGGTACGTCGAGTTATGGCTACGATATACGCTGCTCGAACGAGTTCAAACTGTTCACCAACATCAACAGCACCATCGTTGATCCCAAGAATTTTGATCCGAACTCTTTTGTCGAAGTGACGGCCGATTACTGCATCATTCCACCCAACTCGTTCGCGTTGGCGCGCACGGTGGAATATTTCCGCATTCCGCGCTCGGTGCTGACGGTGTGCCTTGGCAAATCCACTTATGCGCGCTGCGGCATCATCGTCAATGTCACGCCGTTCGAACCCGAGTGGGAAGGCTATGTGACGCTGGAGTTTTCCAACACCACGCCGCTGCCAGCGAAGATTTACGCCAATGAAGGCGTGGCGCAGGTGCTGTTTTTTGAGAGCGATGAAATCTGCGAGACGTCCTACAAGGACAGGGGCGGAAAATATCAGGGGCAGAGCGGTGTTACCCTGCCGAAGATGTGATGATTCACTGGATTTGCACTTCGTAAGGCCATACTATTTTTCCCGTTTGGAGTTTAAATATGAAGTTTCGCTTTAGTTTCGGCTTCGCCTCACTGAAACTCAACCCTGTATTTGGGGTCGGCTGTATGTATGGTGTTATGCTTCACTCACTGTTTTTTGGAGGCTGAACATGAAGTTTCGTTTTCCGATCGTCATCATCGACGAAGATTTCCGTTCAGAAAATGCCAGCGGCTTGGGCATACGCGCGCTGGCTGCTGCACTCGAAAAGGAGGGAATGGAAGTGCTGGGTGTGACAAGCTATGGCGACCTGACTTCGTTCGCACAGCAGCAAAGCCGCGCATCTGCATTCCTGCTGTCCATCGACGACGAGGAGTTCGGCGGCGGCAGCAAGGAAGAGATCGAGGTTGCATTAAAGAGCCTGCGCGCATTCGTCGAGGAAATTCGTTTCAAGAATTCCGATATCCCCATTTATCTTTATGGCGAGACGCGCACTTCGCGGCATATTCCTAACGACGTGCTGCGCGAATTGCACGGCTTCATCCACATGCACGAGGATACGCCCGAATTTGTGGCGCGCCACATCATCAGGGAAGCCAGGTCATACCTCGACTCGCTGGCACCGCCTTTTTTCCGCGCGCTGTTGCACTACGCGCAGGATGGCTCCTACTCTTGGCACTGCCCCGGCCATTCCGGCGGCGTGGCATTTTTAAAATCGCCGGTGGGCCAGATGTTCCACCAGTTTTTCGGCGAGAACATGCTGCGCGCCGATGTGTGCAATGCGGTGGATGAGCTGGGTCAGCTGCTCGATCATACCGGCCCTGTTGCGGCTTCCGAACGCAATGCCGCGCGCATCTTCAACTCGGATCATCTGTTTTTTGTCACCAACGGCACCTCGACATCCAACAAGATCGTGTGGCATTCTACGGTAGCACCCGACGACATCGTCGTAGTCGACCGAAACTGCCACAAGTCCATATTGCACTCGATCATGATGACAGGAGCCGTACCGGTGTTTTTGACACCGACGCGCAACCACTACGGCATCATCGGACCGATTCCGAAATCCGAATTCGAGCCGGAAAGCATACAGCGCAAGATAGACGCGAACCCGTTCATCAAAGACAAGACCAGGAAGCCGCGCATCCTGACCATCACGCAGAGCACGTACGACGGCATCGTTTACAACGTCGAAATGCTCAAGGAAATGCTGGATGGGCGCATAGACACGCTGCATTTTGACGAGGCGTGGCTGCCCCATGCGGCGTTCCACGATTTCTACAAGGACATGCATGCGATAGGCCAGAACAGACCACAGGCCAGGGAGTCGATGATCTTCGCGACCCAGTCCACGCACAAGCTTTTGGCAGGTCTTTCCCAAGCTTCTCAGATACTGGTGCGCGAGTCGCAAAACCGCAAGCTGAACAAATACATCTTCAACGAGGCCTATTTGATGCACACCTCGACTAGTCCGCAGTACGCGATCATCGCTTCTTGCGACGTGGCGGCGGCGATGATGGAAGCGCCAGGCGGCACCGCGCTGGTCGAGGAATCCATCGCCGAAGCGCTGGATTTTCGCCGCGCGATGCGCAAGGTGGACGAGGAGTTCGGCCTGGACTGGTGGTTCAAGGTATGGGGGCCTGATGACATCGCCGAGGAAGGAGTGGGGTCGCGCGAAGACTGGGTTTTGAGGCCCTCCGACAAGTGGCATGGCTTTGGGGATCTGGCAGAGGGCTTCAACATGCTCGACCCGATCAAGGCGACCATAATCACGCCGGGCCTCGATGTGGATGGCGATTTCGCAGACAGCGGTATTCCCGCTTCGATGGTGACCAAATACCTGGCCGAACACGGCGTGATCGTCGAGAAGTGCGGCCTGTATTCGTTTTTCATCATGTTCACCATCGGCATCACCAAGGGGCGCTGGAACACGCTGCTCACAGCGCTCCAGCAGTTCAAGGACGACTACGACAAGAACCAGCCGATCTGGCGCATATTGCCCGAGTTTGCGGCGAAGTACCCGAGGTATGAGCGCGTGGGTTTGCGCGATCTTTGCCGGCAGATACACGACGAGTACAAGACGCATAATGTCGCGCGCATGACCACGGAAATGTATCTGTCCGACATGCAGCCTGCGATGAAGCCTTCCGATGCGTTTGCCAGGATGGCGCACGACGAGCTGGACAGAGTGGAAATAGACGACTTGGAAGGGCGCATCACCGCCGTGCTGCTCACGCCATACCCGCCCGGCATTCCGCTCCTGATCCCCGGAGAGATCTTCAACAAGACCATCGTCGACTACCTGAAGTTTGCGCGCGATTTCAGTCAGAAGTTGCCGGGCTTCGAGACAGATATTCACGGTCTGGTCACCGAGGAAGTGGATGGCGTGAAGCGCTATTTTGTGGATTGCGTGAGGTAAAAGCAGCGTGTGGCTGGCAGCTAATAGCTGTTTTTTTTCTTGTGTTTGTTGCGGGTTACGGGCCTCGAGTTGTCAAATTCTCGATATTGAATTCAAAAT
>JAJXWG010000090.1 GCA_021781695.1 Pseudomonadota bacterium | reverse complement strand
CATCTCCAGGATAATGGCGATCCGGCGAAGCTGATCACCGAGCTTGTCGGCAAAATTCGCCCGCGCAAGGCTCGCGATGCCGGCCATGCTGTTCACATGATACAGGCGCTTTGCCACATACTCGGCAGGCGACCGGAATTGCGTGCAGGGCTGCGCGATGCGCTGCTCGAGCTGTTCGGCACGCGCAAACCGGTCTCCTTGTATGTTGAATCGGGTGTGTTGCCCAACACCGGTTTCTTTTCGGAGCTACATCGGCGCATCAGCCATAAAATATTGCCGGACGCCATAGATACCGGCTATCTCAAGGATATTCTTGCGCTGATTTTTATCCGGCAGGATGACGATGTCTGGGTGCTGGCCGTGCCCGATACGGTCTGGCTGGAACTGCTGGTTGCGTTACGTTTTGACGAGCAGCCAGCCGAAGCCGGCTTGCCTTTGCCGCTACGAGGCATTCTGGATGCAATACTGGTGCTCTCCTACCGGATCTCATCGATCGGACTGGAGCCTGAGTTGATCCGCAACGAGCCCGCACTGGAAGAATTCGCCTCGCCATTTCTCACCCAGAATGACGAGGTGGGTGAATATCTGGAACAGTTTGCGCTTGCTTGGCAGAACCCGGAACTTGAATGGCAGGATGAAAAGCATATCCTCGTTCTGCTCGACCAATGTGCGCAGGTGATACAGAGGGTCCGGCGCACCGCTTCGCGCTTTGGCACCAGCATCAGCCTGACGTTTTTACTGCAACGCCTGACGCAGCAATTGACGCGGATGGAAATTTTGCTCGCCATCCTGTCTGCATTGCGACGGGATAAAGCCGGGCTTGGTGCGCAGCCGTTATTTGTCAGGCTGTTCAAAACACTGGTCCGCGGCGAATGCCGCAAGAATCACGTGCGCCAGTACTGGCAGGAAAGTCTGGAGCTGCTGGCACTGCGTGTGACGGAAAATGCCAGCCGTACTGGCGAGCACTATATCGCGACTACAAGAGCCGAATATTTTACGCTGCTGCGTTCTGCGATGGGAGCCGGCCTGATCATCGCATTCATGGCGGCGCTCAAGCTGTTCGTTGCCAGACAACAATTTCCCCCGATGACCGAGGCCCTGATATTCTGTCTCAATTACGGTCTGGGCTTCATGCTGATTCACATCCTGCATTTTACCGTGGCGACCAAGCAGCCTGCGATGACGGCATCTTCCATCGCTTCCAGCATCAGCGAAAGCGGCGGGAAAAACCGCGATCTGGAAAGTCTGTCCGGCATCATCGTGCAGACGCTGCGTAGTCAGCTGGCCGCCATCGTGGGCAATGTGCTGGTCGTTCTGCCTATGGCGATGCTGATTGCCTGGAGCATTTTTGCCGTTTCCGGCACGCATTTCATCACGCCGGAAAAGGCTCATCACTTGCTGGCTGATATCGATCCCATCCATAGTCCGGCCGTTTTTTATGCGGCTATTGCAGGGGTGTGTCTGTTTTTGTCAGGCCTGATCGCAGGGCATCACGACAATCTCGCGATGTACAACAAAATCCCGCAACGGCTGAAACAATTGCGCTGGCTTAAGCGTTTGCTGGGAGAAGCCCGCTTGGCGCGAGTGGCGAACTATGTGGAAAACAATCTGGGTGCGCTGGCCGGAAATTTCTATTTTGGCTGCATGCTGGGCGGCGTCACCGCTATCGGTGTCTTGTTCGGACTGCCGCTGGATATACGGCACATCACTTTCTCCTCCGCCTATCTGGGATTCTCGCTGATCGGGCTGCATTTCACGTTGGCGCCGAAAGAGATTTTACTCGCCGTGCTGGGAGTTGTGCTGATTGGCCTGACAAATCTGATGGTCAGCTTTGCGCTTGCGCTGTCGGTCGCGATAAAAGCCCGCAAAGTGACTTTTCCGCATTGGGGCATACTGCTTAAAAGTTTGGGCAGACACTTCAGGCAACATCCGCTGGAATTTTTGTTTCCGCCAAAAACGGATGTTGCCGGGTCATGCCCGGATTGCACAGAGCAGCAATCTCGCCCGAAATGAAATCAATTCATACGGGCGAGCTTTAAGTTACAGGTAGCTTTCTATCGGCGGGCAGGAGCAGATGAGATGTTTGTCGCCATACACGTTGTCGACGCGCGCAACAGACGGCCAGAACTTGTTTTCCTTGACCCAGGGCAGCGGGAAAGCCGCCTGCTCGCGGGTATAATTTCTGTTCCAGTCGCTGGTCACAACGGCCTTCGCGGTATGCGGCGCATGTTTGATCACATTGTCTTTTCTGTCGGCGCGGCCTGCCGCAATTTCATCGATTTCGTTGCGGATTGCGATCATCGCATCACAAAAGCGGTCGAGTTCGGCTTTTGACTCGCTCTCGGTCGGTTCAACCATCAATGTGTCGACCACCGGGAATGAAGTGGTCGGCGCATGGAAACCAAAATCCATCAGGCGTTTGGCGATGTCGGCCACTTCCACGCCTGCATCGCGCTTGAAATCGATGCAGTTCAGAATCATCTCGTGCGCGCAGCGGCCGTTACTGCCCACATACAGCGTCGAGTAATGATTCTTCAATGACTCCTTGATGTAGTTCGCATTCAGGATCGCCATGCGGGTGGCCTCTTTGAGTCCTTTGCCGCCCATCATCCTGATGTATCCGTAGGAAACCAGGAGAATCAGCGCGCTGCCGTAAGGGGCTGCGGATACCGCATGTATTCCCTGCTCGCCGCCGGTCTTGATCACCGAATGCGAGGGCAAGAAAGGGGCGAGGTGCGCTGCCACGCCGATGGGGCCGGCGCCCGGTCCGCCGCCGCCGTGGGGGATCGCGAAGGTCTTGTGCAGATTCAGGTGGCATACGTCAGCGCCGATGTTGCCCGGGCTTGTGAGACCCACCTGCGCGTTCATGTTCGCGCCGTCCATGTAAACCTGCCCGCCGTTTGCATGGATGATGGAGGTGATCTCGATGATGGATTCCTCATACACACCGTGGGTGCTGGGGTAGGTCACCATCAGGCAGGACAGATTGTCTTTGTGCAGCTCGGCCTTCTCGCGCAGGTCGTCCACGTCGATGTTGCCGTTCTTGTCGCATTTCACCACCACGATTTTCATGCCGCACATCGCAGCGCTGGCAGGATTGGTGCCGTGCGCGGAAGAAGGAATCAGCGCGACATTGCGGTCTCCTTCGCCTTTTGATCGGTGATAGGCCTGGATCACAAGGAGGCCCGCATATTCGCCCTGCGCGCCGCTGTTGGGCTGAAAGCTCATTTGCGCAAAGCCCGTGATCTCCGACAGCGCGGCATCGAGGCCAGAAATGATCTCCTGAAAACCTGCCGCCTGTTCAACTGGCACGAAGGGGTGCAAGTTCGCAAATCCGGGCCAGGTCAGCGGCAACAGCTCCGCTGCGGCATTCAGCTTCATGGTGCATGAACCCAGTGCGATCATCGAATGGGTCAAGGACAGGTCCTTGTTCTCCAGTCTCTTGATGTAGCGCATCATCAGGGTTTCGGAGTGATGCGAACTGAAAACGGGATGGGTCAGTATCGCAGATTCCCTTGTGCTGATGCGCATGGACTGGACATCAAGCCGGCATGCCGCCAATGTCGGTGCGGGTTTTCCGGCAGCCTTTGCGAACACCGCGAGGATTGCGTTGAGATCGTTTGTCGACGTGGTTTGATCCAGCGAAATGCCAAGCCCGTCGCTGCTGTAGCGGAAATTGATTTCTGCAGACTCAGCGAATGCATGTATCCTCACGTTGTCGGTGTGCATGAGGTGCAGCGTATCGAAGAAGCTTTCATGCGCGATCTGGTAACCGAGTTTCTTCAGTTCGTCGGCAAGCAATGCGGCGTAAAGATGCAGCCTTGTTGCAATGCCTTTGAGGCCGGCAGCGCCGTGATATACCGCATACATGCTGGCCATGATTGCAAGCAGCGCCTGCGCGGTGCAGATGTTGGAGGTAGCCTTCTCGCGGCGGATATGCTGTTCGCGCGTTTGCAGCGCCATGCGCAGCGCGGGGTTGCCGTCCGCATCGACAGACACGCCGATGATGCGCCCAGGCATAGCACGCTTGTAAGCGTCGCGGCAGGCAAAGTATGCCGCGTGCGGTCCGCCGTATCCCATGGGCACGCCGAAACGCTGACTGGAACCAAACACGACGTCCGCACCCCATTCTCCCGGAGGGGGCAGCAAGACGAGACTCAGGATGTCGGCTGCCACCGCAATGCTCATGCCGTGTTGCTTTGCGCGATCCACGAACTCGCGGTAGTCGTGCACGGCGCCATTTGCTGTAGGGTATTGCAACAGAGCACCATACATCCTGTCGTTGAAAGTGACGCTTTTGAAGTCGCCTATCACGAGCTCGATCCCCAGCGGTTTGGCGCGGGTTTTCAGCAGCTCTATGGTTTGCGGGAAGCATTCGTGCGAGACGAAGAACGTGTTCCTGTGGGATGCGTCGTGGGCGCGAAGGCCGTGCAGCATGGTCATCGCCTCGGCGGCAGCTGTCGCCTCATCCAGAAGCGATGCATTGGCGATTTCCATGCCGGTCAGATCGACCACCATGGTCTGGAAATTCAGAAGCGCCTCAAGGCGTCCCTGGGCGATCTCAGCCTGGTAAGGGGTGTAGGCGGTGTACCAGCCCGGATTCTCGAGCACGTTGCGCTGTATCACGGGCGGCACGATGGTGTCGTAGTAGCCCAGGCCGATGTATGACTTGTAGAGTCTGTTCTTCGCAGCGATGCCTCTCAGATGGGAAAGGTATTCATATTCCGACATGCCATCGGGCAGATTGAGCGGTGTCTTCAGGCGGATCGCTTTCGGTATGGTCTGGTCGATCAGCGCATCGAGCGACGGCGCGTCGATTTTCTTGAGCATGTCCTGAACGTCATCTGGAGAAGGGCCATTGTGGCGGTTTACAAATTGGTCGGAATTATTCATGGCGGAAATTTGAAAAACATGGATGATTGTGAGCGGATAGCTCGTAGTCGGTAGCCAATGCGCATTGGCTATCAGCTACAGGCCACGAGCTATTGGTATTTAGTGTGCTTCGCTGTCGACGAATGCCTGATATGCGGCCGCGTCCATCAGCGCGTTGACGTCGGCAGCATTGTCGGGCTTCATCCTGAACATCCAGGCAGCATAGGGATCTTCATTGATGGATTCCGGACTGCCATCCAGTGCCCCGTTGGTTTCGGTGACTGCGCCCGAGACCGGCGCATACACGTCTGCCGCCGCCTTGACCGATTCCACCACGGCACATTCTTCGCGCGCTGCCAGGTGGCGTCCGACCGCAGGCGCTTCGACAAACACCATGTCGCCCAGCAATTCCTGCGCATGCTGCGTGATGCCTATGCTTAAGGTGCCGTCCGCTTCTGTCTTGACCCATTCATGGGAAGTCGTGTATTTCAGGTTGTCTGGATTGCTCATTTAAAACTCCTTCAGTTGTTAGTTACTAGTCGTTAGTCATTAGTTGGGTTTGTCGCTGCGCGGTTTTAACTGCCGGCCAGCGACTAGTAACTAACGACTGCTTTGCCATTTCTTGCGAACGGGTACTTTACCACTTGTGCGTTGAGCATCTTGTCGCGCACCGATACCTGCACCATGTCCCCAATGGCAACTTCAGCGGGCACGCGGGCCAGCGCGATGGATTTTTCAAGCGTCGGCGAAAAGCTGCCGCTGGTGATCTCGCCTTCGCCGTGCGCGGTGTGCACCTTCTGGTGGCCGCGCAACACGCCTTTGTCAGTCAACAGGAGCCCTGCCAGTTTCCTTGCAGGCGGATGCGCCAGAAGTGCCGCCTTGCCTATGAAATCCCGGGGACTCTTGAGATCGACCGTCCAGGCAAGGCCTGACTCCAGCGGATTGACCTGCTCGTCCATGTCCTGCCCGTAGAGGTTCATGCCCGCTTCCAGCCGCAGGGTGTCGCGCGCGCCAAGACCGATCGGCTTCACGCCTTTTTCCGCGAGTGTCGCCCAGAAGAAGGGCGCAGCCTTGGCGGGGATCATGATTTCAAAACCGTCCTCTCCTGTATAACCTGTGCGCGCGATGAACATCTCGCCCATCTCCACCGCGCTGAATGGGACCAGAGTTTCGGAAAGTTCCTGGCTGCCGGGCAGCGCTTCCCATACCTTTGCGCGTGCATTCGGCCCCTGCACCGCGATCATCGCAAGCTCCATGCGAGGAGCGATTGCAAGATTCGGCGCGTGTGATGCGGCCTGCTCCTTCATCCATGCGATATCCTTGTCTGCGGTGCCAGCGTTGACCACGATGCGAAACCAGGCTTCGTTCATGAAATAGATGATCAGGTCATCGATCACGCCGCCATCCGGGCGCAGCATGGTCGAATACAGCGCTTTGCCGGGTGTCGTCAATTTGTCCGCATTGTTTGCCAGAAGGTAGCGCAGAAATGCGCGCACGCCATCGCCTTTGATGTCCACCACGCGCATGTGGGAGACGTCGAACATGCCGCAGTCGCGCCGCACCTGATGGTGTTCCTCGATCTGGGAGCCGTAGTTCACCGGCATGTCCCAGCCGCCGAAGTCCACCATTTTCGCGCCCATCGCGCGGTGTGCTGCATTGAGGGGTGTCTGCTTGAGAGTCGTCATGTCGTCTTCCGAAAATAAAAAAGGCGCTGCACGATATCGTGCAGCGCCCCATCTGTCCTCGGTACCTGAGAGATTACAAAACTGTCATTAAACTGGATTCCCGATTTCGCGGGATAACCAGCGACTTGTCCGTTTGCGGGCTTAGTCGAATGGCTAGCAGCTTCATCAATGACGAATATTGTGTGCCCCTTCGGTGGCAGGTTTTGGCCTGCGCTCTCCAGATTTGCCTGTGCCAACGGTTCTTTTGCCTGAGCGGTTGCGGGTGTT
>JAJXWG010000089.1 GCA_021781695.1 Pseudomonadota bacterium | reverse complement strand
GCGCGACAAGACACAGCCAGGTGCATTCTCCTGTTATGATTTTGAGGCAAATCCGGATGCCGCGCTGGAAGCTATGACGGATGCCGAGAGCGAGGCGATTATTCTGCACGAGCTTGGCGAAGGACAGGCAGGAGAACTGCTGGGGCAGGAATGGGAAGTAATGCTTTCCGAGGTATCTTCACGCAGGGTGGAGATTATCGCGCGGGCGGTACGCGATCATCTGGCTGATTGCCTGTCAACCTTGCCAAAACTGATTGAAAACGAGGCATGGTGTTCGCTGGATTTCTATTTCATCAACCTTGAAGGCATGCGCCGGGCACTATTCCCGTCGATGCTGTCGGCCTGCCGCAGCTGGCGCGAATCGGGGCAGATTGAGCCGCTGGCCGAAGCTGCAAGGCTGGGCAAGGCGCATTGGCTGGCAACGGCGTGTTCCATGCTGGAGATATTTGAACAGGAAGGCGCCTCGGCGCTGGAAGGACGGCTGTCCGAAGAAAAACTGGCGTTGTAGCCGCCTTTATTCCGGCTTGTGGAAATTGATCACGTTGGATTTTTGCGGCTGATCCGTGTAGTAAGGCTTCTCGTTCCTGTTGAGCCCCAGCGCATCCGCCAGTTCCGCCTCGCGTTCGGAGATGATGCCAAAGCAATCGCGTATTTCCTGTATGGTGGTCTCGGACAGGACGGAAGGCTTGCCAAAGCCGGTTGCGGTATCTTTTGCGACACTTGCCAGCACCTTGCGCATCGTGCGCAGGATATGCTGTTCTTTGGAAAGGTTTTCAGTATTCATGATGTTTGGATGGAAGGGTTGAAAAAAGCATGCCGTTCAAGCTTACTCGAAAACAAATTTTTAGCAATACGCTTACGGCGTTTTTTTGGCGCCAGAAAAACCCTGCTGGCGCCATGCCTCAAATACTGCGACAGCCACGGTGTTGGAAAGATTCAGGCTGCGGTTGTCAGGCAGCATGGGCAGTCTTGCACGCTGTTCAGCATTGAACAGGTCGAGCACCTCCTGAGGTAGGCCGCGGCTCTCAGGGCCGAAGAGAAAGGCATCCCCAGCCTGATAGCATATTTCATGGAATGGCTGGGAGCCTTTGGTGGTGAAGGCGAATACGCGTTGCGGGTCGAATGAAGAGAGGCAATTCATAAGGTCGTCATGGACGCGCAGTTTTGCAAACTCGTGGTAATCGAGACCGGCGCGCAGCAGTTGCTTGTCTTCCAGCAAAAATCCAAGCGGCCTGATCAGGTGCAACTGGCTGCCGGTGTTGGCGCACAGACGGATGATGTTGCCGGTGTTGGGCGGGATTTCCGGCTGGTAAAGGATCACATGAAACATGGTGGCGAGGCTGAAATACAAGGTGGCGGATTATCGCGCGTTCTGCGAAAATTTGCTGTGTGTTGTCATGTCGTTCTTGCGACCACCCAGGCGCTGATATCGGTTGCGCCGCATTTTCTGACGGCTTTAGCCAGCGCATTCATGCTGGCTCCCGTGGTCATCACATCGTCGACCAGCGCGACATGCTTTCCTGCAAAGTCGGCATTGCAGCCGAATGCGCCGCGCATGTTTCTGCCGCGCTCCCTGAAAGGCAAAGAAGTCTGCGACGGCGTGTCGCGCAATCGGCTGCAGGCGTGGTTTAGCAGAGGGATGCCCAGCGTTCTGGCAAGCGGCGCTGCGACCAGCTGGGCCTGATTGAAGCCGCGGCTCTTCAGCCTGGCGGGATGCAGCGGCATTGCGATCACGCAATCGGGCAGGCGCGATCTGTTCAGGCGCTGCAACAGCTTTTCGGCAAACATTTTTGCCAGCGCGAGTTGCTCGTTGTATTTCATGGCCTGGATCAGGCGGTCAGCCGGAAAGCTGTAGCCTAACAGCGCAACGGTGCGGGAAAATGCGGGCCGTTTTTTCAGACATTGGCCGCACACTTCGCCCGCCGGTGTCGTCCTGGCGCAGATAGGGCAATGCGGGGCGTTGTGATAGGGCATCGCAACATCGCAAGCCTCGCACCAGATGCCGTGATGGCTCATGCTGCCGCACAGCACGCAAGGCTGGGCGGGGAGATCAATTTTTGAGCCGATGTTCAGTATTGTGCGATCAAAAATTGACAAGGCTGGTCTCTTTCCGCGATGATGTGCCGCTGTCTATCATACTCGCTAAACATGAACGTCCAGACGATCGCATTTCATCAACCCGCAAAAAGAACCGATACCCCGCAGCGCATTGCTGTGGATGAGGTGGAGGCGCTGTTCAGGCTGCCCTTTTCAGATCTCCTGTATCGTGCGCAACAGGTGCACCGCGAGCATTTCGACCCCAATCAGGTGCAGCTCTCTACCCTGCTTTCCATCAAGACAGGCGGATGTTCCGAAGACTGTGGCTATTGCCCGCAGTCCGCGTTTCATTCCACGGGCGTGGAAAACAGCAAGATGCTGCAGCTCGATGAGGTGGTGCAGGCTGCGCGTGCCGCTCAGCAGGCCGGCGCTGACCGTTTTTGCATGGGAGCTGCCTGGCGCGAGCCCTCCGAAGAAGACATGCAAAGCGTGGTCGAGATGGTCAAGGCTGTTCGGGGCCTGGGGATGGAGACCTGTGCTACGCTGGGAATGCTGAGTGACGAGCAGACCTTGCAGCTGAAGGAGGCGGGACTTGATTACTACAACCACAATCTGGACACTTCGCCGGAATTCTACGGCGACATCATCAGCACGCGCGACTACCAGGACAGGCTGGATACATTGGAGCGTGTAAGGCGTGCCGGCATGCATGTTTGCAGCGGCGGCATCGTGGGCATGGGGGAAGACATTGCACAGCGCGCAGGACTTATCGCGCAGCTGGCGAACCTGGAACCGTATCCCGAAAGCGTTCCGATCAACAACCTGGTCAAGGTTGAAGGCACGCCGCTGGCTGATCAAACTGACCTGGATCCGCTGGATTTCGTGCGCACCATTGCGGTGGCGCGCATCGCGATGCCCAAGGCGCGCGTGAGACTTTCCGCAGGCCGCCAGCAGATGTCCGATGCGGTCCAGGCACTGTGTTTCCTGGCGGGCGCGAACTCGATTTTCTATGGCGAGCAGCTGCTCACCACCGGCAATCCGGAAGTCGAGCGTGACCGCGCGCTTTTGGACAAGCTCGGCATGTATCCGTTTGCCGAGACACCTTAATCTCACGCGGGGGCGGCAGAGAAAAACACACTATAACTAACGGCAAAAACAAATGCATCCTTAATGAAATAGATAATACATTTCATTTTTCAGCTTTTGTTTCAGGTTTTGGTTATTAGCTTTCCCTGCGTCCTCCGCGCTTCCGCGTGAATTGCTGAATTTACACCGCTGACAATTTATGCCTTTTACTGAACTACAGCTTCAACTGGACGAGCAGGCAGCGAAGGGATTGCTGCGCCAGCGCCGCACTGTCACTAGTGCGCAGGGTATTCGCCTGACAGTGGAAGGGAAACAGTATGTCTCGTTTTGCAGCAATGACTATCTGGGGCTTGCAAATCACCCTGTGATCATCGCTGCGCTTCAAGCAGGCGCTGAGCTTTATGGCGCTGGGGCAGGTGCTGCGCATCTGGTGAGCGGCCACAGCCTTGCGCATGAGGCGCTTGAAAACGAGCTGGCAACCTTCGTCGATAAACCCTCCGCGCTGTTGTTTTCCACAGGCTATATGGCAAATCTTGGCGCAGTACAGGCGCTGACTGATCGTGGCGATACGGTGTTTGCCGACAAGCTCAACCACGCGTCGCTTAACGATGCGATGCAACTATCGCACGCAAACGTCAAACGCTACCGCCACAACGACATCGCACAGCTCGATGCCATGCTTGGCGAAACCAGTAAGGGCAGGAAGCTCGTCTGTACCGATGCGGTTTTCAGTATGGATGGCGACAGAGCGCGGTTGCCCGAGTTGTTGGACTTGTGCGAAAAGCACGATGCATGGCTGCTTTTGGATGATGCGCACGGTTTTGGCGTGTCAGGAAAAAATGGAAGAGGATCACTATCGCATTCTGGTATTGAATCGCCGCGCATCATCTATATGGCGACGCTGGGCAAAGCCGCCGGTGTGTCTGGCGCCTTTGTCGCGGCCGAAAAAATCGTGATCGACACGCTGGTCAACAATGCGAGAAGCTACATATATACGACTGCATCACCGCCTGCGCTGTCCGTCGCGCTATCGGAGAGCTTGAAACTGATTGCGGAAGGAGATGAATGGCGAGCCCATCTGCAAGGCCTGATAACAAAATTGCGGAAAGGCCTCGAAGGTCTGCGGTGGGCGACGATGGAATCGGGTACGGCGATACAGCCTTTGATGATAGGCGGGAATCAGGCGGCGCTTGATTTGAGCGTGGCGCTGCGCGAACGCGGCATCTGGGTTCCTGCGATACGTCCTCCGACGGTGCCGGTTAATACGGCGCGGCTGCGCATCACGCTGTCTGCGGCCCATACGGCTGCTGACGTTAACCGCTTGATAGAGGCGCTGCATGAGCTTGCACGTTGACCATGTTGGCGGTGCAGGTGTGCCGCTGCTTTTCATCCACGGCTGGGGCATGCACAGCGGGATGTGGGGAGATGTGCTGGTAAGACTGGCGGATCAATTCGCGGTTTCGGCCGTGGACCTGCCGGGACACGGATATAGCAACAGGATGCAGGATACAGATCTCAATGGTCTTCCCCGTACAACTAAGGAGTCAAGCTCCAAGTTGTCGCGTGAAGGATGCGGGGTTGAGACGGAAACGCTCGATACTATGGTTGATCAATTGTCTATACAGTTTTCCGGGCCACTGACCGTCTGCGGCTGGTCGCTGGGAGGACAGGTCGCATTGCGCTGGGCGATGCGCTATCCGGAGCAGGTGGGGCGCCTGGTGCTGGTATCAAGCACGCCCTGTTTTGTGCAGCAAACCGGTTGGTCTTGCGCGATGGCAGCACAGACGCTGGCTGATTTTTCTGCTGCGTTGCAGCAGGACTATGCGGCTACGCTGCGCCGTTTTCTGGCATTGCAGCTGCGCGGCAGCGAAAAGGAGCGTGAGCTATTGCCGGCATTGCGGCGGAGTCTGATGAGTCGTGGCGAGCCTGATCTGGCTGCCTTGCAGACAGGGCTGGAAATACTGAATGACGCCGATCTGCGCGCGGATCTGCCCGGAATACATCAGCGGACGCTGGTGATCTCGGGAGACCGCGATACCCTGACGCCGCTGCCAGCCTCGCAATACATAGTGGACAGGATGCCTGATGCGCGACTTGCGACGATTGCAGGTGCGGCACATGCACCGTTTCTGTCCCACACGGAAGAGTTTGTAAAACGCATGGCGGAATTTTCACATGAATGAATTTGCGATCGACAAGAAGATGGTGCGCCGTGCTTTTTCGCGCGCGGCAGCGGGTTATGATGCGTCTGCGGTGTTGCAGCGCGAGGTGTGCACGCGCATGCTGGAGCGGTTGGATTTCATCAGGCTGAAACCGGCGCGCCTGCTCGACGCAGGCAGCGGCACGGGTTGGGGCGGAAGGCAGTTGGCCGAAAGATATCCCGATGCCGAGATTATCTCGCTGGACATCGCGATCGGCATGTTGCAGAACGCGAAAGGCCGCGCAAGCTGGTGGCAGAAGCTGTTCGGCGGCAGGCGGCAGATGGCGGTGTGCGCTGATGTGGAAGCTTTGCCATTGATGTCTAACAGCGTCGAGATGGTGTGGTCGAATCTGGCGCTGCAGTGGTGCAACGATTTGCCTGCGACCTTCGTCGAGCTGCACCGTGTGCTGAAGAGCGAAGGGCTGGCAATGTTCAGCACCTTCGGCCCGGACACGCTGAAGGAATTGCGGCAGGCATTCAATGGCGTAGACGACAAGAATCACCTGAACCGATTTGCTGACATGCACGACATCGGGGACATGCTGGTGCAGGCCGGATTTTCGGAGCCCGTGATGGACATGGAATACATCACGCTGACTTATGACGATGTGCGCGGCGTGTTGCAGGACCTGAAAGCCATCGGCGCGCATAACACCACTGAGGGGCGCGGCCGCGGCCTGATGGGAAAAGCGGCCTTTGGCCGTTTGCTCGCAAACTACGAGAAATTGCGCCGCGACGGCAAGCTGCCCGCGACCTATGAAATTGTCTATGGACATGCCTGGAAGCCGCAACCGCGCGTCACAAGCGACGGCGCTGCGATCATCAAGACCTCGTTCAGGGTGAAATGAGTTATTTCGTGACAGGTACCGATACCGATGTCGGCAAGACGCTGATCAGCTGCGCGCTGCTTCATGCATTTGCAGAACAGGGGCATCGTGTGATCGGCATGAAGCCCGTGGCGGCGGGAGGCTGTGATGACAACGAGCATAACGAGGACGCCAAAAAATTGCGCGCCGCAAGCAACGTGCAGGCAAGTTTCGGCCAGATCAATCCGTATTGTTTTGCACGTGCGGTCGCCCCGCATCTTGCCGCAAGATTTGTCGGCGTCAGCATAAACCTGGACAGGATCGTGCAGTCTTTTGGCGAGCTGGCCGCGCAGTCGGATGTCGTGATCGTGGAAGGCGCAGGCGGATTCAAGGTGCCCTTGAACGATCATCAGAATATCGCGGACTTGGCGATCAGGCTTGAGTTGCCTGTGATACTGGTGGTCGGCATGAGGCTTGGTTGCATCAACCATGCGCTGCTCACGGTGGATGCGGTCGAAGCCAGCGGGTTGAAGCTTGCAGGGTGGGTAGCCAACGTGGTGGATGCAAACATGGCGATGCAAGATGAGAACATAACAGTCCTGAAGCTGCGCATAGCCGCACCGCTGCTGGGCGTGGTGCACTATCAGGCTGTGCCTGATGCGAAAGTGGCGGCAAAAGAATTGGACCTGCGGTTGTTGGCGCAGTGACGTGCCGC
>JAJXWG010000088.1 GCA_021781695.1 Pseudomonadota bacterium | reverse complement strand
ATCGACTTTTTCGCTTCCGACATCAGCCAGCGTCCGCAGGACATCGCGCTGGCCGCGCTGGACTATGCACGCAAACATCACCACGACGTGCTGATCGTGGACACCGCAGGACGCCTTGCGATCGACGATGCGATGATGAATGAGATCAAAGAGCTGCATGCCAGCTTAAAACCGATAGAGACGCTTTTCGTGGTGGATGCGATGACCGGGCAAGACGCCGTGAATACCGCGAAAGCCTTTGGCGAAGCGTTGCCGCTCACCGGCATCATCCTCACCAAGATGGACGGTGATGCGCGCGGCGGCGCTGCCCTTTCGGTGCGCCACATCACAGGCAAGCCCATCAAATTCATCGGCATCAGCGAAAAGCTTAACGGCCTGGAAGCCTTTCACCCCGAGCGCATGGCGTCCCGCATCCTGGGCATGGGCGATGTGCTGTCGTTGCTCGAAGAAGCGCAGCGCGGCGTGGACCAGCAGGAAGCCGAAAAGCTTGCCAAGAAAATGCAGACCGGCAAGGGTTTCGACTTGAACGATTTCAGGATGCAGATGGTGCAGATGCGCAAGATGGGCGGCGTATCCGCATTGATGGACAAACTTCCTGCGCAGCTCACACAGGCCGCAGCCGATTCAAAAATGGATGACAAGGTTTTCAGCCGGATGGAAGGCATCATCAACTCGATGACCCCGCAGGAGCGACACAAACCCGAAATCATCAAGGCGCAGCGGAAAAAGCGCATCGCCGACGGCGCAGGGGTCAAGGTGATGCATGTCAACCAGCTGCTAAACCAATTCGAGCAGACGCAAAAGATGATGAAGATGTTCACCAAGGGCGGCGGCATCGCCAAGATGATGCGCAGCATGGCCGGCAAAATTCCGGGAATGCGCTAAAGGCAGCCCTAAGTCGTTAGACGCTAGTTATTAATAGCGTCGCTACACGAGGGTTTATCTATTAACTAACGACTAATAACTAAACGACTGCACCATGATTAAAGCGATTATTTTTGATGTGGACGGCACGCTTGCCGATACCGAGGACGGACACAGGCAGTCTTTCAACAAGGCCTTTTCAGACAGCGGCCTTGACTGGAACTGGGATGTGCCCCTATACGACAAGCTGCTAAAGGTGACCGGCGGCAAGGAACGCATCAAGTATTATGTAAACGACTTTCTGACAGATTATGCCAAGCCGGATGATTTCGACGATTTCGTGAAAAGCCTGCATGCGCTGAAAACCCGGCATTACACCGCGATGATAGGCCAAGGGAACGTGCCGCTGCGCCCGGGCATCAAACAGCTGATACAGGACGCACATGCTGCAGGAGTCACGCTTGCCATCGCCACTACCACCACACCCGAGAATGTATCAGCCCTGCTCGAAGTGGGCCTTGGCAAGAATTGGGAAAAAATTTTTTCAGCCAACGGCTGCGGAGATATCGTGCCGAAAAAAAAACCCGCGCCGGATATTTATTTCTGGGTCCTGGAAAAGCTGGGCCTGAAGGCTGCCGACTGCATCGCGCTGGAAGATTCCGAAAACGGGCTGCGCTCCAGTCTTGCCGCAGGCATCAAGACTTATGTCACCACCAACTATTACACCAGCAGGCAGAATTTCGCAGGGGCTGCGGCAGTGTTTGACGACCTGTCCGACCTAGGAAAATTTTATCGGTCTGCTGGACTTGAACTATCCTGATCAGCAATAAACGGCATATTCGGTTTAGAATACGGCAATTCATATTAAAACTTTGTAAGGAAAACCATGTACCAGATCGCCCCCAGCATCCTCTCCGCCAACTTCGCCCGCCTGGGCGAGGAAGTTGACAACGTATTAGCCTCAGGGGCTGACATCGTGCACTTCGACGTGATGGACAACCATTACGTGCCGAACCTGACCATAGGCCCCCTGGTCTGCGAAGCCTTGCGCAAGCACGGCGTGACCGCACCCATCGACGTGCACCTGATGGTCAAACCAGTGGACCGCATCATCCCCGATTTTGCCAAGGCGGGTGCGACCTACATCACCTTCCACCCCGAAGCCTCCGAACACATAGACCGCACGATTGGTCTGATCAAGGAGTCCGGCTGCAAGGCTGGTCTCGTGTTCAACCCCGCCACGCCGCTGGATGTGCTGGAATACACCCTGCCCAAACTGGACATGGTGCTCTTGATGTCGGTAAACCCGGGCTTCGGCGGCCAGAAGTTCATCCCTTACGTGCTGGACAAGGCGCGCCGTGTACGCCAGATGATAGACGCCGCAGGCCACAACTGCAGGCTTGAAATCGACGGCGGCGTGAGCCCTGCCAACATCCGCGAGGTGGCTGCTGCAGGCGTGGACACCTTCGTGGCAGGCTCCGCAATCTTCAATGCCCGCAAAGATACAGATGCAAACAAGTACGACACCGTGCTTGCCGCAATGCGCGCCGAACTCGCCAAGGCCTAAGCCGCCATGTTCCGCCAGGCTGCGCTAGTTTTGCTGATCGCATTGTCTGGCTGCGACCGCCTCACGGGGGCCGCGGACAAGAAGAATTCGGACGCGGAAGCGATAGGCTATGCCTGTCGCGTTTCATTCGAAAAACCCGAAGATTGCATGAAGGAAAACGACGGGCAGAGCACCACAGCCATCCTGAACGGATGGAAGGCGGCCGACAAGGACATACAGGACAAGACGCTGGACCCCACCATGGGTGCGAGCGCCCAGAATACGGGTGCAAGCGCCCAGACGACGGCTGCAAGCGCAGTTGTGCCGGCGGATGTCGCAAAAACCAAGGACCAACCCAAGGCTTTGGCAACGAAGCCTGCCAAACCGCACTGAGGAAATCATGCCACATATCAAACGATACAACACCCCCGTGAGCGTCAAGGCCATCGTGATCGACCTAGACGGCACGCTGTTGCATACCGCACCAGAACTTTCCGAGTCTGCCAACCGCATGCTGCGAGATATCGGCTATGCGCCGGTTTCGCAGACGCTTCTGGCAAGCTATATCGGCAACGGCATCAGTTGGCTGGTCAAACGCGCCCTGACCGGCGACATGCACGCCACACCCGATGCCGCACTGTACGACCATGCGCTACCCATATTCGAGAAGCACTACACAGAACTGCTGCTGCAAAGCCGGGTGTTTGAAGGCGTGATAGAAGGTCTGGACGCAATGAAAGCTGCAGGCTTCCGCTTGGGCTGCATCACCAACAAGGTCGAGCGCTACACGAAGCCGCTGCTTGAAGGCATCAATCTGGCCCAATACTTCGAGATCGTGCTGTCAGGCGACACGCTGCCCGAGAAGAAGCCGCACCCATTGCCTTTGCAGCATGCGGCGAAATTTTTCGGCATTCCGACCGGGCAGCTGCTGCTGATCGGCGACTCGTTGAACGACACGATCGCCGCGCGCGCCGCCGAATGTCCGGTATTCTGCGTGCCCTATGGCTACAATCACGGCGAGCCTGTCGAGACGCTGGACCAGGACGCGGTGATCCCCAACTTGGCCGCCGCTTTGCCGCTTTTGAAACTTGCCTGAAAAAAGATTGAGGATTGAGGATGCAGAAAAGCAACTTGGCTGACAAAATCCACGGCTGCATCCTGTATGCTGATCTCTGATCCGGAGGTTTCTCATGTCGCACCCCATTACAGAACAGGAATTCAACGCGCTGGCCGCGCAGGGATACAACCGCATTCCGCTGGTCATAGAGACTTTTGCCGATCTCGACACCCCGCTGTCTCTTTACCTGAAGCTCGCCAACAAGCCGTTTTCCTATCTGCTCGAATCCGTCCAGGGAGGAGAGCGCTTCGGGCGTTATTCCTTCATCGGTCTTCCTGCCAGCACCCGAATCACGGTGCGCGGCATGCAGATCACGCTGACTGAAAAAAACCGCGAAACCACTTTTTCAGCCGTCAATCCGCTCGACTACATCAGCGACTACCAGTCGCGTTTCAAGGTCGCCCCTCTGTCCGGATTACCGCGCTACACGGGAGGCCTTGCCGGCTACTTCGGTTATGAAACCATACGCTACATCGAGCCGCGTTTGAGCCATGTTCAAAAACCCGATGCGATCAACACGCCGGACATCCTGCTGATGCTCACCGAACAGCTGGCGGTGGTGGACAATCTCACCGGACGCCTCACCTTCATCGTGTATGCGGACCCCGCCAAGGACGACGCCTATGCGCTTGCTCGCAAGCGCCTGTATGAACTCATAGGCCTGCTCAGGCTGCCTGTGGACATTCCCTTTGAGCCTGCATCAATGCACAGGAAAGCCGAATCCGAATTCGGCGAAGCCGCCTTCAAGGCAGCGGTTGCAAAAGCCAAGCAATACATATTCGACGGCGACATCATGCAGGTGGTGCTCTCGCAGCGCACAGCGCAGCCTTTTTCCGCATCGCCGCTATCGCTTTATCGGGCGCTGCGCAGCATCAACCCGTCTCCCTACATGTTCTATTACGACATGGACGATCATCATGTGGTAGGCTCATCGCCCGAGATACTGGCGCGTCTGGAAGGCGACACCGTCACGGTACGCCCGATCGCGGGTACCCGCCCGCGCGGCAGGACTCCCACGGAAGACACAGCTCTTGCGACGGATTTGCTGGCAGACCCCAAGGAACTTGCCGAACACCTGATGCTGATCGACCTGGGCCGCAACGACATAGGACGGGTCGCCCAGAACGGCACGGTCAAACTCACCGAGAAGATGATCATAGAGCGCTATTCGCATGTGATGCACATCGTCTCCAATGTCGACGCAAAATTGAAAGAAGGACTTTCAGCAATGGACGTGCTGAAAGCCACCTTCCCTGCAGGCACGGTGTCGGGCGCTGCCAAGGTGCGCGCGATGGAAATCATAGACGAGCTCGAACCCTCGAAGCGCGGAATCTACGCGGGCGCGGTCGGCTACCTGGGATTCAACGGCGACATGGATGTCGCAATCGCCTTGCGCACCGCCGTGGTGAAAGACGGCATGCTGTATGTACAGGCGGGAGCAGGCATCGTTGCCGACTCGAATCCGGACAGCGAATGGCAGGAAACGCAGAACAAGGCGCGCGCCGTATTGCGCGCAGCCGAGATGGTGCTGGCAGGACTCGATGTTCAGGCGCATCGCTGATGCTGCGTCTGACCGAGATAAAACTGCCCATAGACCATGCCGATGAAGACATCAGGACTGCGATACTCAAGCGCCTGAAGCTTTCCGACGATGAATTAACGGAATATATCGTTTTCAAGCGCGGCATCGATGCGCGCAAATCCCATGCCATCCTGTTCACCTATACGCTGGATGTATCGGTAGAAAACGAGGCCGACGTTTTGGCGCGTTTTTCCAGCGATCAGCATGTGCGCAGAGCACCCGACATGCGCTACCAGTTCGCGGCCCATGCGCCAAAACATCTCCCGTCAAGACCCATCGTCGTGGGCATGGGGCCTGCCGGGATTTTTGCAGGCCTGCTGTTAGCACAGATGGGTTTCAGGCCGCTGATCCTGGAGCGCGGAAAGAGCGTGCGCGAAAGAACCAAGGACACGTTTGGCCTGTGGCGCAAGAGCGTGTTGAATCCGGAATCCAACGTACAGTTCGGCGAAGGAGGTGCCGGCACTTTCTCGGACGGAAAACTCTACAGCCAGATCAAGGACCCGCGCCATCTGAGCCGCAAGGTGCTGGAGGAATTCGTCAAGGCCGGCGCGCCAGAGGAAATCCTCTATGTAAGCCACCCGCATATCGGCACGTTCCGCCTGGTCGGCATGGTCGAAAAGATGCGCGAAACCATCACATCCCTGGGCGGCGAGATCCGTTTCGAAAGCCGTGTTGATGACATCGAAATAGAGGATGGCGCCGTGCAAGGCGTGGTGCTTGCCAGCGGCGAGCGCATTGCGACGGACCACCTGGTGCTGGCTGTGGGTCACAGCGCGCGCGACACCTTCGCGATGATCCATCGCCGCGGCATCTACATCGAACCCAAACCGTTCTCCATCGGTTTTCGCATCGAGCATCCGCAATCGACAATCGATGCTGCACGTTTTGGCAGGAACGCGGGCAATGAACTGCTGGGGGCGGCGGATTACAAGCTGGTGCATCACGCCGCCAACGGGCGCTCCGTGTACAGCTTCTGCATGTGCCCCGGCGGCACGGTGGTTGCCGCGACCTCCGAGGTCGGGCGCGTGGTCACCAACGGCATGAGCCAGTATTCGCGCAACGAACGCAACGCCAATGCCGGCATCGTGGTGGGCATCACGCCCCTGGACTATCCCGGTGATGCGCTGGCGGGCATCGAATTACAGCGACACTGGGAGTCGCGCGCCTTTGAACTGGGCGGCGGAAACTATCAGGCGCCAGGTCAGCTGTTGGGCGACTTTCTGCAAGGCAGGCCATCGACGAATCTGGGCTCGGTGCAGCCATCCTACACGCCGGGCGTGCATCTGACCGACTTGTCCGGCGCGCTGCCCGATTACGCTATAGCAGCGATCAGGGAAGCGCTGCCCGCCTTTGCAAAGCAGATCAGGGGATTCGACATGAAGGACGCAGTGCTCACGGGTGTCGAGACGCGCACCTCTTCCCCGATACGCATCAGGCGCAACAACGAGAACCTCCAGAGCATCAACACCCGCGGACTTTATCCTGCCGGGGAAGGTGCGGGCTACGCGGGCGGCATCATGTCGGCCGCCGTTGACGGCATCGAAATCGCCGAAGCCGTCGCAAAGAGCATCATTGCCCGCAGCTAGTTCGCCGAATACGACCGTTCGTCCGGACTTTCGCGCCGTTCGGTCTTATGCATCAATACATTCCGGAAAAAATGAACGACACTGCATCGTCGCCTGACCTTGGTCCAAAAAATGAACATGCAGCGCGCAAATGCAGGTTTTTCCTTGATAGAGATGCTCGTGACAGTCAGCATCCT
>JAJXWG010000087.1 GCA_021781695.1 Pseudomonadota bacterium | reverse complement strand
TCAGCGCCAGACCACCTTCCGCTCTCACCGTCTCACAGCCGACTATTGCTATCGGCAGATTAAGCTGCTCAACCATCCGGCGGACAAGAAAAAGCTGCTGATAATCTTTCCTGCCAAACAGTGCGACATCAGGCTGCACGATGTTGAAGAGCTTCAGCACCACGGTCGCCATGCCGCGGAAATGGCCGGGGCGCGCAGCGCCACAAAGTTCGGATGCGATTTCCGGAAATTCTATATATACGGTTTGATTGACCGGATATATCTCGGAAACCGAAGGTGCGAACACCACGTCCGCCAGCCCTTCAAGCTTTTTACAATCCTCATTCAGCGTGCGCGGATACTGCCCGAAATCCTCGGCAGGACCAAACTGCAACGGATTGACGAAAATGCTCGCCACCACGCAGCTGCCAAGCTTTCTCGCCTGCCGCACCAGCTGCAGATGCCCTTCATGAAGATTGCCCATCGTCGGCACGAAGGCGATTTCGCGCTCGCCTTTCAGACGTTCGCGCAATTCTGAAATCGTCGAGATGACCTGCATCAGAAACTGTGCTCTGGTTTCGGGAAGCGGCCATCTTTCACCTCTGAAACATAAAGCCTTACTGCCTCGGCAATCGATGAAGCGCCCTGCATGTAATTCTTTACAAAGCGCGCTTTCTTACCAGGATAGATATCCAGCATGTCATAGAGCACCAGCACCTGGCCCGAGCAGGAAGCCCCAGCGCCTATGCCTATCGTGGGGATAGACAACGCAGCAGTGATTTCAAGCGCAAGCGCAGCAGGCACCGCTTCCAGTATGACCATGCCGGCCCCCGCCTCTTGCAGGGCCAGCGCATCAGCAATCAGACGCTGCGCGGCATCCGCATCTTTTCCCTGCACCCTGTAACCGCCCAGCTGGTTTACCGATTGCGGCAAGAGACCGATATGCGCACACACGGGGATGCCGCGCAAGGTGAGAAAGCGCACGGTTTCCGCCATTTCCTCCCCGCCTTCGATTTTGACCATCTGCGCGCCCGCGACCATCAGGCGAGCTGCATGAGCAAAGGTCTGCTGAGAACTGATCTGGGATGTGCCGAACGGCATGTCGGCCATGATGAAGGCAGTCTTTGAACCCCGCGCCACGCAGGCTGTGTGATACACCATGTCATCGAGCGAAACGGGCAAGGTGCTGTCATGACCCTGCAACACCATGCCCAATGAGTCTCCCACCAGCAGCACATCGACACCCTGCGCCTCGAGCAGGGACGCAAAGCTTGCGTCATAGCAGGTCAGCACGGCAATTTTTTCAGCCTTGCCGCGCATCGCTTTCAATGTGCTTAATGTGGTTCGCATGCTGCCCCTCAATTAAATCATGCCATGCTACAGCTTTTCCAGAATCTGATCCAGACAGCCTTGCAGCGCCTGGTCAACCGATCCCACGGATGGAATCATGCAGTCCGGTTCAATCTCGAGCAGGGGTTGAAGCACGAATGCCCGGCGGTGCATGTGCGGATGCGGAATCGCAAGGCCCGGCTCGTCTATCTGCATGTCGCCATAAAGCAGCACATCCAGATCCAGCGTGCGGGGCGCATTGCTGAAAGTGCGCTCGCGCCCATGCAGCCTCTCGATGCCAAGCATGGCGGACAAGAGTTGCCGCGGGGCCAGACCGGTCTCGATCTTGACTACCGCATTCACGAAATCCGGCTGATCCAGATAACCGATCGGCGCACTGCGATAGAAGGCCGAACTCGCCAGAACGCGCGTATCCGGCAATTGGTCAATGTCTGATATTGCAAGCCTCAACTGGTCTGAGGGCTCGCCAAGATTGCTGCCCAGCCCGATAAAACAGATTTGCGTCACGACGCCTGTCCGGTTTTCTTTCGCGGCTTGCGGCGGCGCTTCTTGGCACCTCCCGCAGCTTCTGGCTGCAACATTTCCTGGCGGCGCACATCAGACGCATCCTGAAACTCATCCCACCAAAGCCCGAGCTCGTTATCCACTTCGTTGCTCGCACAGCGCAACAGCAGAAAATCGAATGCGGCGCGGAAACGCGGTTGCTCGAGCAGACGGTATGGACGTTGTCCTGAACGCTGCTCGAAACGCTGCTGCAGTAGCCAGATTTCCTTCATGATCGCATCGTGGCGGTGCGGAATGGCCAGCTTTTTTTTCTGGCGCGCCAGCACCTCATCCATCGCAGTGTGCATCGCACCCACCGGGCGCTCGCCTTGCGCCACCAGAAGATTCCATGCGGCAAGCACTTCGTTCCAGAGCAAGGCCGCAAACAGAAAGGCCGGAGACACCGATTTTCCCTGGCTCATGCGCTCATCGGTATTCTTCAGTGCAAGCGTGATGAATTTTTCGCCCGCAGGCTGTTCCATGATCACATCCAAGAGCGGCAGCAGTCCGTGATGCAGCTGCATCTTGCGCAACTCCTGTATGCATTCGACCGAATGGCCGGACAGCAGCATCTTCAGAACCTCGTCCAGCATGCGCGCCTCTGGCACGTTGTCGAGCAGAGACTTCATGGTTGCAATCGGCGCTGCGGTGGCGGCATCGAGCCTGATGCCAAGTTTGGCCGACAGGCGCACGGCACGCAGCATGCGCACCGGATCTTCGCGATAGCGAACTTGCGGATCCCCTATGATGCGCAGAACGCCTGCGCGAATATCTGCAAATCCGCGGTGGTAGTCGAAGATTTCCTGTGTGGCAGGATCGTAGAACAGCGCATTCGCGGTGAAATCCCGGCGCGCCGCATCCTGCTCCTGGTCGCCGAATTCGTTGTCACGCAACAGGCGGCCATGTTCATCGGTCTGCGCATCTTCCGTTTCTATCATGCGGCGGAAGGTGGACACCTCGACCAACTCTTCGCCGAACATCACATGCACCAGACGGAAACGCCGTCCGATGATGCGGGAGCGCCTGAACACTCGCTTGACTTCCTCGGGCGTGGCATTGGTTGCCACGTCGAAATCCTTGGGCGTCTTGCCCAGCAGCAGATCTCGCACTGCACCGCCCACCACATACGCCTGAAAACCTGCCGCCTGCAGGCCATCCGTCACGCGTTTTGCGCCATAGCTGATCTGCTCGCGCGGCACATTGTGCAAGGCATATGGAATGATTTGCGCATTGCCGGCAGTTTTGGCTTTCGCGGACCTGCGAAATACGCGCTTGAGGAGTTTTTTGATCATTTATTATTCAAGGGACTACTTCAGTTCAAGCACATCTTGCATATCGTACATTCCAGGAGGGTGGCTCTTCAAGAAGCGGGCTGCACGCAGCGCTCCCAGCGAAAAAGTTGCACGGCTGCTCGCCTTGTGGGTGATTTCGATGCGCTCTCCTATGCCGGCAAACAGCACAGTATGGTCGCCCACGATGTCTCCGCCGCGCACAGTGGCAAAGCCGATTGTGGACGGATCGCGCTCCCCCGTCACTCCTTCACGTCCATACACAGCACATTCTGAAAGATCGCGTCCCAGCGTGCGCGCAACCACTTCGCCCAGGCCCAGAGCGGTGCCGGAAGGCGCATCTACCTTGTGCCTGTGGTGCGCCTCGATGATCTCGATGTCATAGCCTTGAGCCAGTACACGCGATGCGGTCTCAAGCAGTTTGAACAGAAGGTTCACGCCCACGCTCATGTTGGGCGCAAACACGATGCCTATGTCCTGCGCTGCCGCACCGAGCTGGGCTTTCTGCTGTGCGCTGAATCCCGTGGTGCCGATCACCATGTTCACCTTGAGCCTGCGGCAGACGTCGAGATGATTCAGCGTGCCCTCCGGACGGGTAAAATCGATCAGCACATCCGCGCCTTTTAGTGCTGCCTCGACATCGGCGCTGATTTTCACGCCGCCAGCCTCACGCCCCAGCATCTCGCTGCCCTCGTGTTCCAGCGCGGCATGCAGCACCAGATCGTCCGCATCAGCCACGCTTTCCAGCAGCATTCTGCCCATACGGCCACTGCTGCCCGCAATGGCAATTCTAATCTTGCTCATCATTCATTCCTTAAAGCTGGCCTACTTGGCTTCGGCCGCTGTCAAATGCAGGCCGCTGTCGTCGATGCGCACCAGTTTGTCATCCTCGAAATACACTGTCAGGCGCTGCTGTTCGACCAGCTTGTAATCGTGCTCGAAACGGTACACATAGTCCCACTCGTTGGCATGAAAAGGATCGCTGATCATGGGCGTGCCCATCACGAATTTGACTTGCGCGCGCGACATGCCGGTTTGCAGCTTGTCGCGCATTTCCTGTGTTATGTAGTTCCCCTGCCGGATGTCCATCTTGTAGGCAGTTGGAAAGTGAATATAGCTGCATGAGGAAAGCAGCAGGGAGAACAATATTATTTTAAAACGCATGTTTTTCAATCTCAAAATTTTCAGCATCGGCAGCATCATACCTCAAGCGGCCAAACCCAGCATCTCCGCCGCGTGTATGCGCGTGGTCTCGGTGATGACAACACCACCCAGCATGCGCGCAATTTCTTCAATGCGCTGCTCGTCGTTCAGCACTTCGATATGGCTTAAAGTAACACCCTCCTTGACCGCCTTGCTGACCTGCCACTGATGGTCTGCCATCGCGGCCACCTGCGGCAGGTGCGTCACGCACAGCACCTGGTACTCACGCCCCAGCTGTTTGAGCAGCAGGCCCACGATTTCCGCAACTCTCCCGCCTATGCCGCTGTCCACCTCGTCGAAAATCAGCGTAGGCACGCTGGCCACCTGACTGGTTGCAACCTGTATCGCCAGGCTGATGCGCGATAGTTCACCGCCCGATGCGACTTTTGCCATGCTGCGCAGCGGGGAGCCCGGATTGGCGGCAATCCTGAATTCCACCGTTTCAAGGCCGCAGGCGCCGCCTTCAGGCAAGGGCAGCAGCGCGACTTCAAATTTTCCGCCATCCATTGCCAGCGTCTGCATCGCCGAACTTATCTGCTGCGAGAATCGATCTGCGGCAAGCTTGCGGGCCAGACTCAGTTTTTCCGCACCTTCCATATAGCGCAGTTTTGCTGCCTCTTCCTGGCGGGACAGCTCGTCAAGGTCGGCATCTGTGCCCAGATCTGCCAGGCGCGCGACGATCTCATCCAGCACATCGTTCAGTTTTTCCGGCATCACCCGATATTTGCGCCCCATATCCACAACGGCCTGAATCTGCCTTTCCTTTTCGGCAAGCTGTCCTGGATCAACATCCAGGCGCTGCTGATAATGGCGCAGACTATACACCGCCTCCTGCAATTCAGCCTGCGCGGATTCCAGAAGATGCAGAGGCTCATGAAGAGAAGCATCATGATTCAACCCATCCCGGAGCCGCGCCATCAGCCCGTTGATCTGCGCAAGACAGGCGGTATCGGCTTCAGAAAGGATGTCGATGCCGAACGCAGCGGTTTCCAGCAGGCTGGCGGCATGAGCAAGACGCGAACAGTCAGCCTGCAGCGTTTCCCAGTCCGCCTCATTGAACGCCAGGGCCTCCAGTTCGTTGCGCTGAAACGACAGCAGTTCGCGTTCGGCTGCAGCCGCCTGCGAATTCTCGCTCAATGTGATCCTGCGGTTTTTGAGTGCCTGCCAGCCGCGATAAAGCTGCCCCGCCTCGCCTGCCTGCTGCTGCAGGCCTGCATAGCCATCGAGCAATCTCTGCTGTTCGTCAGCTTGCAGCAAAGTCTGGTGGGCATGCTGTCCGTGGATATTCAACAGCTGCTCGCCTGCCTCCCGCATCTGCTGCAAGGTGACGCTGCGCCCGTTGATGAAGCCGCGCGAACGCCCCCCCGCGTCCAGCAGGCGGCGCATCAGGCAGACACCCTCATCGCACGGCAATTCCTGCGCGGCAAGCCAGGATTTCAGGTTTGCCATCTCGGCTATGTCAAATCCCGCCGTGATCTCGGCACGCTCTCCGCGCACCATTGCCGCATCGCCGCGCTCGCCCAGGGCCAGCAACAAGGCATCGATGAGCACGGATTTTCCGGCCCCCGTCTCGCCTGTCAACGCAGTAAAGCCGGAGCCGAATTCCAGATCCATTTCAGACACGATGACAAAATCGCGGATACTCAAGAATTTCAGCATGCAAAAGATATTATAGTTAAAAGGCCTGGTTCCAGAGCAGCTTCTCACGCAGCGTGTGGTAATAACTGTGTCCCACGGGATGCAGCAGACAGGCATGCTCAGGGCAGCGGGTCACGACTATCCTGTCGTCAAGCTGCATGTCGAAACTGGCATGACTGTCCAGACGCACACGGATATCCCCGGTGCGGTGCATCAGAATTTCCAGCACTGACGAAGCACGCACCACGATCGGCCGGTTGCTCAGCGTGTGTGGGCAAACCGGCACCAGCTCCAGCACATCGAGTCCGGGATGCAATATCGGGCCGCCCGCAGACATCGCATAGGCAGTAGAACCGGTCGGCGTCGCGACAATCAACCCGTCTGCCCGCTGATTGTATAGGTATTCGCCGTCGATGCGCACCTCGAATTCGACCATGCTGCTGATCTGGCTGCGATGCACCACCACTTCGTTGAAAGCCGTGCCGCTGAATACCTCGGTCTCGCCGCGCATCACGCGCGCCGACAGCAGCAAGCGCCGCTCGGTGACATACTGTCCTTCCAGCATCCCCTCGATGACATCCAGCATGTTGTCCAGCGTCAGGTCGGTGAGAAACCCCAGCCTGCCCTGATTTACCCCTATCATGGGCACATGATGCGGTGAAAAGGTGCGCGCAATATTCAGCATCGTGCCATCCCCACCCAGCGCGATTGCAAGATCCACCCTGCCTGCAATGTCTGCCAGCTCCATCGCGGGATAAGGACAGGAAGGCAGATGCTCGGCACTCTGTTTGTCGACCAGCACACTCAAACCTTTGGCCGACAGGAATTCTGCCATGCGCAGCAATGGTTCGGCCACATCGTGAGACTTGTGTTTTCCGATGAGCGCAATATTTTTGAAGGGAAATTTCATGGGCGCGATTAAACCACATCGGGCACACTATGACAAAGCACCATTTATCAGATTTGCGCGAA
>JAJXWG010000086.1 GCA_021781695.1 Pseudomonadota bacterium | reverse complement strand
CAGGAATCCAGCTTTCGGACTTGAGTCCGGCATTCACGACCACCACATTGTGGTCGATACGCACAACTTGTGCGGTGATCAGTTCGCCTGCGCGCATTTCCTTGCGCGTCAAACTTTCTTCAAACATTGCTGCGAAACTGTCGGGGTTCATTGCTGCATCTGCGGTTGCGTTCATCGAATACACCTAAAAATTTTTCTGTTTGCACAGAAGGTTAGTTAAAAACCCAAAGGAGACATTCCTATGGGGCCGGACATTTTTCCCGGTAAGCTATCAGCACTGACTCTACCGCCTGCTCGATATTCAAAGCCGTGGTATCCAGCAGACTCGCATCCGGGGACTGTTGCAAAGGCGCCGCACTGCGATTACTGTCCCGCTCGTCCCGCGCCCTGATATCCTGCAAAAGGACAGCGATATTAGCATCCATTCCTTTTTCTTTCAACTGCTTATATCGGCGTTCTGCGCGAGCCTCTGCCGATGCGGTCAAAAATATTTTAAGCGCGGCATCGGGAAATACCACAGACCCCATGTCGCGCCCGTCCGTCACAAGACCCGGCGCGAGCCTTGATGAACGCTGTTTATCGAGCAAGGCTGCCCTGACCTTCGGCAATGCAGCAACTTTGGATGCCGCAGCTGCACACGCCTCACCGCGCAATTCATCTCCCATCAGAACGTCGTCCAGCCAGATTTGCACTCCCCTGAACTCGACATTCATACGTCCAGCCAAGTCTGCAAGCGCCCGCTCGTCATCGAGCGATACGCTATCGCGTGTTGCCGCCAGCGCCAGCAGACGATACAAGGCGCCGCTGTCGAGATAATGAAAACCCAGACTGTCAGCCACTCTCTGCGCGACCGTTCCCTTGCCCGATGCGGAAGGACCGTCGATCGCAATTACCGGAACTGCGCGGGTCACGCTGGCAAAAGCAGAAAAATAATCAGGGAAAGTTTTCGCAACGCAATGAGGATCGTTGATGCGCACCCCATGTCCGAAAGCCGCCAGCGAAAAACACATCGCCATGCGATGGTCGTCGTAGGTATCGATGGAGGAGCCTGTAGCTTGTGGCTTGTAGCTTATGGCTGGAGGGGTGATGCGAATAAAGTCTGCGCCTTCTTCAATGGTTGCGCCGACCTTGCGAAGCTCGGTTGCCATCGCGTATATCCTGTCGGTTTCCTTCACGCGCCAGCTGGCGATGTTGCGCAATATCGTCGTGCCCTCTGCATAAAGCGCTGCGACTGCCAGCGTCATCGCTGCATCCGGTATGTGGTTGCAGTCAAGGTCGATGGCGTTGAGTTTGCCGCTCTCCGGCGCTTTAGCCTCCATCCAGTTGTCTCCCATGACAACCTGCGCGCCCATTTTTTCCAACGCCTCTGCAAAGCGTACATCGCCTTGCACGCTGTTTTTTCCGACACCATTCACGCGCACAGGGCCGCCGCCGATTGCACCCGCGGCCAGAAAATACGACGCGCTTGACGCATCGCCTTCAACATGGATGGTTCCCGGACTCTTGTAACGGCGCCCGCCAAACACAAAGAAATTCTGCTCATCCTGCTTCACCACATCGACACCGAAGCGCGCCATCATCGCCAGCGTAATCTCTATATACGGTTTCGAGATCAGCTCGCCTAGCACTTCGACTCTCACCGTCTGCCCTATGAGCGGCAATGCCATCAGAAGACCCGTGAGGAACTGACTGGACACATCGCCCCTTACTTCAACCGTGTCGCCCGCGAGAACAGAGGGAGAAATCTGCAACGGAGGGAAGCCTTCGTTGCCGAGATAGGTTATGTTAGCGCCCAATTGTCGCAGCGCATCCACCAGGTCGCCGATCGGGCGCTCGTGCATGCGCGCCACACCCGAAAGCCTGTAATTGCCGCCTGACAGCGCCAATGCAGCTGTCAGCGGCCTGAACGCGGTGCCAGCATTGCCCAGAAACAGCTCGGCTTCCTTGACAGGGAAATTTCCGCCGCAACCAGTAATTTTATAAGCATTTGCTTCAATCTGCTCTACAGCAATTCCCAGGATGCGCAAAGCATCCAGCATGCGTTCGGTGTCATCCGAATGAAGAAGGTCGCGAACCTCGGTCACGCCGTCGGACAATGCGGCCAGAAGCAACACACGGTTGGAAATGCTCTTGGAGCCGGGCAGAACGATAGTTCCGCTCGCTGACATCAAAGGGGGCAAATCGATATATTCAGTTTGATCCATGTTGCACTTTCAAATTTTCTCATTACGGCGAAAACAATTATTGTGGTGTCCAGCTGCCACGCACTTCGCGCGCCAGGCTGAATATCTCTTCAAGCTTCTCGGCGTCGTTGTTTTCCAGCGCCTGGTAAATGACGTAGAGCTCATCCGCATATCGTTTCACTTCATGCAGCAAGGCTTCCCGATTGGCCAAACTGATGTCGCGCCACATTTCAGGCGAGCTTGCCGCAATCCGCGTGAAGTCGCGAAAGCCGCTGGCCGCAAAAGAAAGCAGCAGGTCCCTGTTTTCGCGCTCTGCAATATCGTGCACCAGCGCGAACGACAAGAGATGCGGCAGATGGCTCACTGCCGCAAACACTTCGTCGTGCTGACGTGCTGTCAGTTCGCTCACAGTTGCACCGCAGGCTTCCCAGGCTTTGCGCACGCGCAAAATGTCATCTTTCGAGTTTTCCGGAAGAGGCGTGATCACCACTTTCTTGCCGACATATAAATCAGCGCGCGCCGCAAGCGCGCCGCTCTGTTCCGCGCCCGCGATCGGGTGCGCGGGAATAAAGCGCGACACCTTGTCTTTCAAATTTGCATAGGCTGCCGCGACCACATCGCCCTTGGTGCTGCCACCGTCGGTGACCAGCGCATGCAAGCCAATATGCGGCGCAATGCGGCTCATCAGCTCACCCATCTGGCCTACCGGTGTTGCCAGCAATATCAGATCGGCGTTCGCAACTTCAATCGCCACATCCTGCCCGATGCGGTCTATGATGCCGAGCCCTCTTGCCTGCTCAAGCGTTTTGGCGCTGCGCCCGAAGCCCACCACTTCACCGACCACGCCTGCGCGGCGCAGGGCCAGCGCAAATGAACCGCCGATCAGCCCTGTTCCGAAGATGACGACCTTCTTAAAACCGGATTCAGTGCCGCGCATGTCCGTCTCCATAATGTTCCTGCAACGCGCGCTCGATGCGGCGGTCAGGGATTATCCACATCAACGCGACCAGCACATACAGGCCGTTGGCCAGCCACGATTCCACAAACGCCAGGGGTATCGCGGCAGCATAGATCAAGGGGGAAATCTTGCCTTTGATATCCCGGCCTACCGCATGGGCCAGCAGCGACCCTTCCCCCTGATTGCGGATGATGGTTTTCTGCAGGATCCAGTACGCGATCGCCGCCATGAACAGCACCAGCCCGTAAAGCGCGGAAGGCCTTGAAGCGAAGTGGTTCTCGCCCGTCCAGCCGGTTACGAAAGGAAACAGCGAAAGCCAGAACAGCAGATGCAGATTGGCCCACAGGATCGCGCCGCTCACATGCTGCACGCTGTGCATCATGTGGTGATGGTTGTTCCAGTAAATGCCGATATAGACGAAACTCAGCACATAGCTCAAGAACACCGGGAACAGGGGGAAAAGCACTGTCAGATCGTCGCCATGCGGCACCTTCATCTCAAGCACCATGATCGTGATGATGATCGCAATGACCCCGTCGCTGAATGCCTCCAGACGCCCCTTGCCCATGTCCGGCCGGAAAACTACAGCGAGCGGCCGATCGCGCCGGCAATCGCGCCTAACGTTCCCATCAGCTTCTTCAGCTCGGCAGGCGTCAGCGCCTGATCCGCATCGCACCATGCCTCACAGGGATTGGGATGCATCTCGACCAGAAGGCCGTCAGCCCCTGCGGCAATGGCCGCCTGAGAGAGAGCCGCTACCATCCACGCCTTGCCTCCCGCATGGGAAGGATCGATGATCACCGGAAGATGGGTCTCTTTCTTCAGCACGGGAATCGCGGTCACGTCCAGCACATTCCTGTAATAAGTTTCAAAGGTGCGTATGCCGCGCTCGCAGAAGATGATGTTGTGGTTGCCGCCCGCCGCGATGTACTCTGCCGCCATCAGCCATTCCGAGATGGTCGCCGACATGCCTCGTTTCAGGATCACGGGCTTGTTGACCCTTCCGACTTCCTTCAACAGATCGAAGTTCTGCATGTTGCGCGTGCCGATCTGGATCACGTCCACGTCGTATTCCATGAACATATCGAGCTGACGCACATCCATCAGTTCAGTGACGATGGGCAGCTTGTATTTGTCGGCCGCCTTCCTGAAAATATCCAGCCCTTCCACACCCTTGCCTTGGAACGCATAGGGACTGGTGCGCGGCTTGAACGCGCCGCCGCGCATCAGCCGGCAACCCGCATCGTGTACGTATTTTGCGGACAGATCCATCTGCTCCTGGGTCTCGACGGAACAGGGGCCTGCGATGATCTGAATCTGGTTGCCTCCCAGCGGGATGCCCTTGATGTCAATCACGGTGTCGGCCTTGTGCGATTCGCGCGACACGATCTTGTACTGTTTGGCGATATGCATTGCCGATTCCACGCCCGGCAACGGAGTGAACATCTCCTCAGACAGCTGCCGTTCGTCGCCGATCGCGCCGATCACCGTGCGCTCCACGCCGCGCGAAATGTTGGCCTTGAGCCCTGCTGTCTCCAGCTTCTTCACCACCGTGCCGATCTGCTCGTCGGTGACATCTTTTCCCATCACTATGATCATGCTGCTTCTCCTAGCACCTGCTTCAATGCAGATAAAAATTTCTGGTTCTGCGTTTCCAGACCGATTGAAACGCGCAAATAGTCCGGCATATTGTAACTGGCTATTGGCCTAACGATCACGCCCAATTCGAGCAGACGGCGATAGCTGAGAGCCGCGTTGCGAATCTTGAAGCTGACGAAATTGCCAAACGAGGGAATGTAATCCAGCCCCATTGCGCTCAAGCCATCCGTGAGCTGCTTCATGCCGGAAAGGTTCAGCTCGTAGGTCTTCCTTACAAATTCCGCATCATCCAGCGCCGCCTTTGCCGCAGCCTGTGCCACGCTGTTCACATTGAAGGGCTGGCGCACACGATTGATCATGTCTACGACTTCCGCATCGCCCATCGCATAGCCCACGCGCAAGCTGGCAAGCCCATACGCCTTGGAAAAAGTGCGCGAGATGATCAGGTTGCGGAATTCACCAAGCCAGGCAACGCTGTCGTAACGGCAGTCTTCGGGTAGATATTCATTGTAAGCCTCGTCCAGCACCACCAGTATATTTTTTGGCAGCGCGCGCAGAAATCCGTGAAGTTCAGAGCCGTCCAGGAATGTGCCAGTCGGATTGTTCGGGTTAGCGATGAATACAAGCTTCGCATGATGCGCTATTACGGCCTGTCGCATCGCATCAAGGTCATGACCGAAGTTTTTTGCAGACACGCTGATGCCGGCAGCACCCACCGCCTGAACCGCCAGCGGGTAAACCGCGAACGCGTGCTCGGAATAAACCGCGCGGTCCCCAACCGTCAGGAATGCGCGTGCTGCGAGCTCCAGCAGGTCGTTGGAACCGTTGCCCAGGAAGACCTGTCCGAAGGATACGCCGAAACGTTTCACCAGCGCTTCCTTCAATTCGTATCCATTCCCATCAGGATACAGCGCGATTTCATCAAGCGCGGCATGACCAGCAGCTATTGCCTTGGGGCTTGCACCCAGAGGATTCTCGTTCGAGGCAAGCTTCACGATGTCAGCAATACCAAGTTCGCGCTCAAGCTCTGAGATCGGCTTGCCGGGCTGGTAAGGTGCGATCGCGCGTATATAGTCCGGCGCCAGTTCCGAATAATTCATTTCAACAACCATCTAAAAAAGAGATAAAAAAGCAAATTAAACCCATAAATCCATGCTCACGCCTCTCTGCTGACTCTCTTTCGAAAAGAAGGTCAGGGGCCTGCCACGCAAGCATCCCGTTATATCGCAACCGGATATGAACCCAGTATCTTCACGAAGGCGGCAGAGCGTTTAAGTTCTTCCAACGCAACCGCCACTTTCCCGTCTTCCTGATGCCCCTCTATGTCCACGAAAAAGACATATTCCCAAAGGCCGGAGCGCGACGGACGAGACTCGAACTTGGTCATGCTCACATTGTGTTCTGCCAGAGATGCCAGCAATCCATGCACCGCGCCCGGTTTGTTCTCCGCAGACAACACCATCGAGGTCTTGTCTTTGCCCGATCTTGCCACCTGCTGCTTGCCTAGCACCAGAAAGCGCGTGGTGTTTCTCGCGTCATCCTCTATGTTCTCCACGCACAGGTTCAAAGCGAAATGCAGTGCCGCCTGACTGCCTGCAATCGCAGCGCTCCCGGGATGTTCCGCCGCAAGGCGTGCCGCCTCCGCATTGCTGGATACCGGTACGCGCGCAACATGAGGCAGGTTCACGTTCAGCCATCCTTGGCATTGGCCCAAGGACTGCGGATGGGAATAGACAGTTTCAATCAGCTTCAGGTCGCATTGCGTGGCAAGTAGGCATTGGTGTATCGCAAGCATCACCTCGCCGCAGATATAAAGGCCGCTTTGCAAAAGCAGATCCAGTGTGCGTCCCACAGCCCCTTCCGTGGAATTTTCGACAGGCACCACGCCATATCGTGATATGCCGTTCTCCACAGAACGGAACACGTCGTCTATGGTGGCGCAGGACTGCCCAACGATGGCGGTGCCGAAACGCTTCAGCGCTGCGGCCTCGGTGAATGTGCCCTCCGGCCCCAGGTAGGCAACCGAAATCGGCGCCTCAAGTGCCCTGCACTGCGACATCACCTCGGTGAAAAGCGTGGCTATCGCCTCATTGCCGAGCGGCCCTTTGTTGGCGTCCTGCAGGCGGCGCAACACCTGCGCCTCGCGCTCCGGGCGCAGAATGATGCCATCATCCTTCAGATGTCCTATGCGCTCTGCGATGGCAGCGCGCTCGTTGAGCAGCCTCAGCAATTCGTCATCGA
>JAJXWG010000085.1 GCA_021781695.1 Pseudomonadota bacterium | reverse complement strand
ACACCCATCCCGCGATCTCGATACCCGAACTGATGCGCCTTTTGCTCGACATCCATCATCTGGACTGGGACCGTGCATGGAACATCACGCAGCGCACATTTTCCTACACCAACCACACGCTGATGCCTGAGGCGCTTGAGACCTGGCCACTTGGGATGTTCGAGAAGCTGCTGCCGCGCCACATGCAGATCATCTATGAAATCAACCACCGTTTCCTGCACGACGTGATGCACAGGAATCCGGGCGATACAGAAATGCTGCGGCGCATGTCCATCATAGACGAGGACATGGGGAAACGGATCAGGATGGCGCATCTGGCCATCGTGGGCAGCCACAGGGTGAACGGGGTGGCCGAAATCCATACCGAACTCATGAGAAGCAGCACCTTCGCCGATTTCGAAAAAACCTATCCGGGCAAGATCATCAACATCACCAACGGCATCACACCTCGCCGCTGGGTCAACCAGGCAAATCCCGCGCTGGCCGCGCTGATATCCGAACATATCGGCACGCGATGGAAAACCGATCTCGATGAGCTGAATAAGCTTCTGCCGCTCGCGAAAGACGAGGCATTCGCCAGGGCTTTCATGTCGGTCAAGAAAACCAACAAGGAAAGGCTTGCCGCCTATATCCGCGAGCATCTTAAGACCGAGATCAACGAAAATTCGATGTTCGACGTGCAGATCAAGCGCATACACGAATACAAGCGCCAGCTCTTGAACCTGCTGCATGTGATCACCCGTTACAACCGCATACGTGCAGGGCAGACGGAAGGAATGATCCCTCGCACCGTCATCTTCAGCGGCAAGGCTGCACCCGGTTATGCGATCGCCAAGCTTATCATCAGGCTGATCAACAACGTGGCCGAGTTCGTCAACAACGATCCTGCGATGCAGGATCTGCTCAAGGTGATCTTCATCCCCAACTACAATGTCGCAACCGCAACCGCGATCATTCCTGCAACCGACCTGTCAGAGCAGATATCCACCGCAGGGACCGAGGCTTCGGGCACGAGCAACATGAAGATGGCGTTAAACGGCGCCTTGACGATAGGCACTATGGATGGCGCCAATGCGGAGATAGGAACCGAGGTGGGATGGGAAAACATCTTTACCTTCGGGCTTTCCACCGAGGGGGTAGCCAACCTCCAACAGCATGGTTACAACCCATGGGACTACTATCACGAGAACAACGCGTTGCGTCAGGCGCTGGACATGATAGGCTCAGGCTATTTCTCACCCGAAGAACCGGAGCGCTTCCGGCCTGTCTTCGACTCTCTCATGTACCAGGGCGACCGTTTCCTGCTGCTGGCCGATTATGCCGCTTATGTCCACTGCCAGGAGAAAGTCGATGCGCTCTACAGCAGACCCGATGAATGGGCGCGCAAGGCAATCATCAACGTGGCGCACATGGGGAAGTTCTCCAGCGACCGGAGCATACGCCAATATGCCGAAAAAATCTGGCAGGTCAAAGCCGCAACCTGAACATATTAAATAAAACCCTATGGGAGACCACATGAGCAACCTGCTTGAACAACTCAAATCGATGACCACAATAGTCGCCGACACGGGCGATATCGAAGCGATCCACCATCACCAGCCTGAAGATGCGACGACCAATCCTTCGTTGCTGCTCAAGGCTGCCACTTTGCCGGAATACATTCCGCTGATCAGTGATGCAATCGCCTGGGGAAAATCGCAAAGCCAGGACAAAGAACAGCAGGCGCACGATGCGATGGACAAGCTTGCCGTGGACGTCGGGCTGGAGGTGCTCAAATATATTCCGGGCCGCATCTCTACCGAAGTGGATGCACGACTTTCCTTTGACACTGTGGCCACGCTTGCCAAGGCACGCAAGCTGATTGCGCTATACAACGCTGCCGGTATAGCCAACCATCGCGTACTGATCAAGATCGCATCGACATGGGAAGGCATACGCGCCGCGGAAATTCTTGAACGGGAAGGCATACATTGCAATCTCACGCTGCTGTTCGGTTTCGCCCAGGCACGCGCCTGTGCCGAGGCAGGCGTGACGCTGATCTCGCCTTTCGTCGGCCGCATACTTGACTGGCACAAGGCAAAGAGCGGCCAGGATTTCGCAGCTGAAAACGATCCTGGCGTGAAGTCGGTGCGCAACATCTATGCCTATTACAAAGCACACGGCTACAGAACCATCGTGATGGGCGCATCGTTTCGCAACCTGGGCGAGATCGTGGCCCTTGCAGGCTGTGACCGCCTGACCATCGCGCCATCCTTCCTGAAAGAACTTGAATCCACGCAGGGGGTGCTGGAACGGAAACTGTCAGACAGCGGCTCAACCCAAGAACCTCCTGCGCCCATGACCGAAGCGCAGTTCCGATGGGAGATGAACGAGGATGCGATGGCGACGGAAAAGCTTGCCGAAGGCATACGCGGATTCACAGTGGACCAGATCAAACTGGAAAAAATGCTGCTGGAGAAACTTTAAGGAAGTAACGCGTAAGCAGAGGACAATTTTGAAGCAAACCCTTCCGCAGGGCGTGATTCTGGACCGCAATGTTTGCGGCTCGCTCGAACGTGCAGAACAGCACGAATGGTGGCTGGCCAATGGCATAGGAGGCTATGCCGGTGCAACGGTAGCCGGCACACTGACCCGACGTTACCATGGCTTGCTGATAGCAGCACCACAATCCGAACTTCAGCGGCAGCTATTTTTTGCCCGGGCTGATGCCGAACTGCTCGATGGTGATCAGGTGATCCCCTTATACACCAACCGTGTGATCAACGGCGCGATAGAGCCCGACGAACCTCTTCGAATTGAATCGTTCCGGCTGGATGGACGAATGCCGGTCTGGCGCTATCGTCTGAATGATTTGCTGATCGAGGCGCGCATCTGGATGGAGCATGGCAGACACAGCACCAGCCTGGCTTGGCGTTTGCTTGAAAATCCACAGGATAAAAAGGTACGCTTGCGAGTAAGACTGCTTGCCAATGTTCGAGACCATCACGGCATCTCTGGCTTTACAGACAATTCACTGACTTACAATATGAGTGACCACGAACTCGATGTCAGTTATCCAGACAGCCCCTGTTTACATTTTGCTTCTCGATGCGGCGAAGTGCAGCAGGCCAATTATTGGGTGGATGACTTCGATTTGCCATCCGAACACGACCGCAGCTTGGCAGAACATGATAGACATCTTTGCATAGGCCATATGACCTTCCCTGTTTATGCAGGGCACTGGGTGGGCCTGACGGCTTCGATTGAATCGGATGAGCCTGCTTACTACATAGTAGACGCCATGCAACGTTTTCAGGAACGCGACATCGCAATGCTCACACGCGCAAAAATCATCGAACCCGAATTCACACAAGCACCTGCGTGGATAGAACAACTGATCCTGGCTGCCGACAGCTTTGTGATTAACTACCCGCAGGTGCGCAACGAAATCGTGGCTGCTTACCCCTGGCTCGGCGAGCGAATATGCGACAGCATGATTGCACTGCCCGGACTGTTATTGACAAACGGACGTTACCAGGAGGCACACAATCTCTTGTCAAGCTGTCTGCCATTCGTGGAAAGCAGCATGTTGCCGGATTTTTTTCCGGGCGATGGCAAATTAGCCCGATACAACACATGGGATGCAGCGCTGTGGTATATCGAGGCCTGGGGTGCATACTTCAAGGCTATCAGGGATTTGCCGTCGATCACTCATGCATGGCCAATGTTGCAGCAGATCATCAAGCATTACCACGATGAAACACGCTCTGGAATTTGCCTGGATTCGTCTGATGGCCTGCTGCGCACAGGTGAACTTTGCGCACAATTTACCGGGATGAATGCCTGGGCAGACGGCAAAGCCATCACACCCCGGACAGGCAAACCTGTGGAAATAAATGCCTTGTGGTACAACGCATTGCAGACCATGACTGAGTTTGCTCATGCCTTAAATGACGGGGTGCACGCCAAGGAATATTCATCGCTGGCCGCAACAACAAGGTCGGGATTTCAGAAATTCATCCGGCCTGATCATCAGGGATTATTCGATGTTTTAGACGGGCCTGATGGCAGCGATGAAAGCATTCGTCCTAACCAGATTTTCGCAGTCAGCCTGCCATTTTCGCCTCTGAATCCTGAAGACCAACGGGATGTCGTCGCCATCTGCGCAAAACGCCTACTCACTCCCTATGGATTGCGTTCTCTTGATCCTGCCAGCCCGGATTACTGTCCGAACTACATGGGCGAGGCATGGTCGCGCGGCAGAACCTACCATCAGGGTACGGTATGGGCATGGCTGCTGGGACATTTTGCTCTGGCGGAATATCGCGTCAGCGGCAATGCAAAGCATGTTTTATCGAGGCTGGATTCGATACAAACGCATCTCAAAGAAGCCGGTCTGGGCACAATCAGCGAGATATTCGACGGCGATGTGCCACACACTCCGAGAGGCTGTCCGGCTCAAGCCTGGTCGGTCGCTTGCATACTTGAAGCCTGGTTGAAGCTGCACCGTGCACAATCAAAACATGACAAGGAACATGAACATGATAGACAACACTCATAAACCGAAAGGGTATCCCTCATGAAACTACTGGACCCGTGCACACTGACTTTTTTTGGTGCCGGCGGAAACCTGAGCCGCCGCAAATTGATTCCCGCGCTGTTTCATCTGGAAACCGTAAAGCGCCTTCCGGATCACATGGTCATTCTTGGATGCGACATTACCCAGCGTGAACGCTCTGAATGGCTAAGCTTTGTCAGCGACATTTTGCGCGAGCTGCATGGACATAACATCGATGAGGAAGCGCTCAGGCGCTTTTGCGAACGCCTGCATTATTTTGCCATTCCACCCGGTGACGACGCGGCTTATGAACGTCTGCAACAACTGCTGAATAACGATCCGGTCTTTCCTCCCAACATCGTCTATTACATGGCAGTGCGCCCGGCAGACTATCCGGTCATCATAGACAGGCTGGGCAATTTGGGTTTGCTGGCGGAAAAAACAGGCTGGCGGCGCGTGGTAATAGAAAAGCCTTTCGGTTACGACCTGCTGAGCGCGCAGACGCTGCAAGCGAGCCTGTATCGCCATCTCGACGAGCCTCAGATTTACCGTATCGACCATTATCTTGGTAAAGGCACGGTGCAGAACGTGATGGTGTTCCGGTTTGCCAACCTGCTGCTGGAACCCTTGTGGAATCATCACTACATCGACCATGTGCAGATCACTCACTCTGAGACGCTGGGCGTGGATGGGCGCGCCGATTACTACGAAGGCGCAGGCGCATTGCGCGACATGGTCCAGAGCCACTTGCTGCAACTCTTGGCACTGGTGGCGATGGAACCGCCTGTGACAATGGATGCCGAACATCTGCGTGACGAGAAGGTTAAGGTGTTCAAGGCAATACGTCCGATCACCCAGAATGCCGTGCACGCGCATGCGTTTCGCGGCCAGTATGCCAGCGGCAACATCGATGGAAAATCCGTTGCTGGCTATCTGGAAGAAGAACATGTTGCCAAAAACAGCACAACCGAGACTTATGCCGCGATGAAGCTGTTCATAGACAACTGGCGCTGGGCCGGTGTGCCTTTTTACTTGCGCACCGGAAAGCGTCTGGCCCAGAGCAGCTCAGCAATCTGCATCCGTTTCAAAAACCCTCCGCAGGATCTACTGCGACATACAAGGCAAGGCCCGGCAGTCGCAAACTGGATCATGCTGGGAATACAGCCTGACGACTGCCTTAAAATGGAAATGCAGGTCAAGGTCCCCGGACTGGATCTGCATACGCGCACCATCAGTCTTGATGCGACATACCGCAAGGACGGCGAAGAGGATTACGATGCATACGAAGGCCTGTTGCTCGACGTGATCATGGGTGACCATTCGCTATTTTTGCGCATAGATGAAGTCGAGGCAGCATGGCGTGTCGTCGATCCCGTGCTCAAGGTTTGGTCAATGGAGCGCGAATTCATCAACACCTATCCTGCCGGAAGCTGGGGACCGCGCGGCACATATCGGCTGTTTGACCGCGATGATCAGTTCTGGCGCCATGGCCTGGATCCAAGCGGAGCGGATCTGCAGGCATACTAATGCCGACGTCTCAATCGGGCAAAAATACCATTGGTGGATTTTATTGGATTCATTTGAGGAGAAGACTATGCAGATCGGAATGATAGGGCTAGGGCGCATGGGCGCAAACATGGTGCGCCGGTTACAAAAGGCAGGCCATCAGTGCGTGGTGTTTGACCAAAGCCATGATGCCGTGCAGATGCTGGCGCAGGAAGGTGCAATCCCATCTGCCAGCGTGCAGGACATGGTGAAGAAAATGACCGCACCGCGCGCCATATGGCTGATGCTGCCCGCGGCTGTCGTGGATGCAAGCATTGCAGAACTGGGCGTATTGCTGGATAAAGAGGACATCATTATCGATGGTGGAAACTCCTATTACAAGGACGACATTGCCCGCGCAAAAATACTGCAGTCTCGCTCGATACACTATGTGGATGTCGGCGTCAGCGGCGGCACCTGGGGGCTGGAGCGCGGCTATTGCCTGATGATAGGCGGACAGAAAGAGACGGTGGCGCATTTACAGCCTGTCTTTGCTACACTTGCGCCCGGTGTCAAAGCTGCAACGCGCAGCGAAGGACGCACAGGCGAACCTGCTCCCGCCGAATCCGGCTATCTGCACTGCGGTCCGGAAGGGGCCGGGCATTTCGTCAAGATGGTGCACAATGGCATCGAATACGGCATGATGGCCGCCTATGCTGAAGGTTTCAATCTGCTGCGTCACGCCAATGTGGGCGGCGCATCGCAACAGACTGACGCCGAGACGACACCGCTGCGCGATCCGCAGGCATTCCGCTACGACATCGACGTCGCCGAAGTCGCCGAGCTTTGGCGGCGCGGCAGCGTGGTGGGTTCATGGCTGCTCGATTTGACGGCACACGCGCTGCACAAAGACACCGACCTCGAACAGTTTGGCGGACGCGTTTCCGACTCAGGCGAGGGTCGGTGGACCAGCATCGCTGCGATCGAATCAGGAACACCTGCTCCTGTGTTGACTGCGGCCCTGTTCAACCGTTTCAGCTCGCGCGGCGAGGCTGACTATGGAGACAAACTGCTGTCCGC
>JAJXWG010000084.1 GCA_021781695.1 Pseudomonadota bacterium | reverse complement strand
CTGTAATTCATCGGGCCAGCGGATTGGGCGTGGGTTGCGCGATCCGTGTCAGCGTGTTTTTATCCGTGTGATGGAACGGCTCGTCCCGGCCTTTGATCATCAGCACGGTGTCTTCCTCGTAGGACCAGGTGTCGTCGGGGTTGATGGTTACCCTGATGTTGAAGCTGACGGTCTTGAATGCGTAATCCAGAAACGGCGCCGAACGTATGCCGAAATTTTCCGAGTCGTGTGTGGCGGTCAGCTCGAACTCTTTCGCGTCATGAGCCGCCTTGCCATGCGCCATCACGACCTGAGCGCGCGGTATTGTCAGCGTGTGGATCACCGAATTCGTGGCAGGCTCCCATAACCAGTAACCCACCTGGTCGTGATAGGTCTTGACCTGGTCGGGTTTTACCACATGGGCGTGATAGCGCAACCCGTAATAGACCTGAGGCCCGTTGGTCTGCGGGTCTATCGGCTGAAGTTCGATGCGCTCGACATAAACCTGTTTCTTTGGCCCCTCGGCCTTCGGCTTGATGTCCAGTCCCCTTGTGCCCTGCCAGATGCCCGCCATGCCGCGCAAGGGGCCGAGATTTTTCAGCGTGTCCACATCCAGATTGGATGGTTCGGTATAGATGTCTTCGGGAAACTGCGACATGACTGCATCCTCCTTTGTAAAAAACGGTCACTACTGTTTTGCGCCCATGGACAGCGCGCGCAGCCTCCCCTGTTCGAGTTCTGCGCCGTCCGTGTCTGTCAGCCAGCCCTGCAGATTGTCCATCACGAGGTCCGTCAGCGCGTGTATCCACTGATCATTGTCGTTCATGCAGGGGATGTAATGGTATTCTCCTCCACCCGCATGCTGAAAGTCTTCGCGGCCTTCCATCGCGATCTCTTCCAGCGTTTCAAGACAGTCGGAGATGAAGCCGGGGCAGACCACATCCACGCGGCGGGTTTTCTGTTTTCCAAGTTCCTTCAGCGTGGCGGTGGTATAGGGTTTGACCCATTCAGCGCGGCCGAAGCGTGACTGGAAGCTTACGGTGTATTGTTCCGAAGCAAGGCCAAGTTCTTCTGCCAGAAGCCGCCCCGTCTTGTGGCATTCGCAAGGGTAAGGATCTCCCTTGTCCTGCGTGTATTTGGGCACGCCGTGAAAACTCATCACGAGCTTTTCGGGACGCCCGTGTCGCACCCAGTAGTCGTGGATGTTGGCAGCCAGAGCCTTGATATAGCCTGCATGATCGTGGAAATGCTTGACGGTGCGAATGGCAGGCAGATTGCGCATCTGCTGCATCGCGGTAAACACCTGGTCGTACACCGGGCCTGTCGCACTGGCAGCATATTGAGGGAACATCGGCACGATCAGAATGCGCTGGCAGTTCTGTTCCTTCAGGCGGTTTAGCGCATCGGGGATGGAGGGATTGCCATAAGTCATCGCGAAATCCACGACGAAGGGCGAGCGCGTGCGTTCCCCCAGGAAGCCTTTCAGCAGGATGGCCTGCTTTTCGGTGTACACGCGCAAGGGGGAACCGGTTTTGAGCCAGATGCTCGCATATTTTTCCGCTGATTTCTTCGGGCGTGTGTTGAGTATGATGCCGTTGAGTATCAGCCACCAGACGGCTCTCGGGATTTCCACAACACGCGAGTCGCCCAGGAACTGTTTGAGATAGGGGCGAACTGCTTTCGCAGTGGGCGCATCCGGCGTGCCGAGATTGACCAGCAGTATGCCGGTTTTTTCTTCAGTGCCATGCTTGTATGAGGGTTCTGGCAAATATGTCATATTGTTTTCAGGTGAAAGGCGGTCGTTTGCAGATTATCACGGAATTCTTGCGACAAGGCAGCTGTCATTTTACCGGGTGGATGGGCTTTGCGCATGTTTGACAAAGCTGCATTTGAAAACTACATTGCAGGCCTGTTCAAATCCACCATTCCATTCGATGAAGGCTATCCTGTTCATACTCGCGTTCTTTCTTGTCGCGTGCAACAAGGAAACCGCGCCGCCAGTAAAAACCGTGCGTCCCGCATTGACCCGGCTTGCAGGAGATGTGTCCGTTGAAACAAGCCTTGAGTACAGCGGCGAGATACGCGCCCGCCATGAACCTGTCATCGGTTTTCGCACAGGCGGGAAAATCATCGAGCGCAGGGTGAGCGCGGGGTTGCGGGTAAAGGCAGGCCAAATTCTGGCGCGCCTGGATGCTTCGGATGCCGCGCTGAAGGCGCGTTCAGCACAGGCGCAATACCGCCTGGCGCTGGCCGATGCGCAGCGCTACCGGAAGCTGCGCCGCAGCGGGTTCATAAGCCAGGCGGCGCTGGATGCAAAGGAAGCTGCGCTGAAGTCTGCCAGTGCAGAAGCGGAGCTTGCGCGCAATCAGACGGATTATACGGTGTTGCGCGCAGAGCACGACGGCGTCGTCGAGACGGTATTGGCAGACGTGGGTCAAGTGGTGAGTCAAGGCCAGCCGGTGCTGCGTCTGGCTGATCTGGGTGAGGCCGAGGCGGCATTCGAGATCCCGGAAGATCAGTTTTCCCGGTTTCACGTGGGTGATGCGGCAGAGGTGATGGCGGGTGATCACCCCCCCCTGAAAGGCCATCTGCGCGAGCTGTCGCAATCTGCCGATCCGGCAAGCCGCACCTATCCTGCGCGCGTGGCATTCGATGTCATGTCTGAAAAGATTGCGCTGGGCATGACTGCGCGAGTGCTGTTCAAGCCCGCTGCAAAAGGCGAGCTGCTGATCCCCCTTTCGGCAGTTTATCAGCAGGGAAAGCAGGCTGCGGTATGGGTCGTGGCGGAAAACAAAAGCGTCAGCTTAAGACCGGTTACCGTGTCTTCATACCGCGACGATGGCGCGATCATCGCGGGCGGACTCAAGGCAGGCGAGCGCATCGTTGTTGCTGGCGTTCATCGTTTATCAGAGGGTGAAATCATACAGCCCGTCGATAGCAAATGAAAGGGCCGAATCTTTCTGCCTGGGCGCTGAAGCACCAGCAGATGATTCTGTATCTCATCATCGTGCTGATGGGTGCCGGAATATTCTCCTATTTTTCGCTCGGGCGCGCGGAAGATCCCGATTTCACTTTCAAGGTGATGGCGGTGCGCACGCTGTGGCCCGGTGCGCCAGCGCCCAAAGTCGAGCAGGAACTCACCGAGCGGATAGAGAAGAAATTGCAGGAGACACCCTGGGTGGATGTGCTGCGTTCCGCTTCCAAACCCGGCGAATCTTTGGTGTTTATAGCACTAAAGGATTACACGCCCAAGTCCGAAGTGCCCGAAGCATGGCGTCAGGTTCGCAAGAAGCTGGATGACATTCATCACGAATTGCCGGCCGGGATACAGGGGCCATTTCCAAACGACGAGTTTGGCGATGTGGATGTCAATATCTTCGCGCTGACCGGCGACGGCATTGATCTTGCTGCGCTGCGCCGGTATGCGGACAGGATCGCGATCGACTTGAAGCGCGTGCCCGATGTCAGACGCGTCGAACTGATCGGCGTTCAGGATGAAAAGATTTATCTCGATGCAAGTCCCCTGCGTCTTGCAAGCTTTGGTATCACGCCCGCGCAGATCGGTCATGCGCTGGAGCAGCAGAACGCAATCGCTCAGTCAGGCTTTGTCGAAACCGGCAGCGACCGCGTCTGGCTGCGCACCAGCGGGGAGTTCGACAGCGTCGAGAAGATAAGGAACGCCGATCTGCTGGTGAACGGGAAACACATGCGACTGGGCGACATTGTCAGCGTGTCGCGCGGCTACAGCGACCCGCCATCGCCTGCGATGCGCGTCGGCGGCAAACCTGCGATCGGCATCGGCGTTGTCATGGACAAGGGGGGGGATGTCATACGCCTGGGCGACAATCTGAAGCTGGCGATGAAGGCTGAAACTGCAGCTCTGCCGGTAGGGGTGGATGTGCACGTGGTTGCAAATCAGCCCGATGTGGTCAGGGGGTCGATATCGCTGTTTCAGGACTCCCTGGGGGAGGCGATTCTGATCGTGCTGGCGGTCTCTTTCCTGAGCCTTGGATGGCGTACCGGCACGGTGGTGGCATTCTCCATTCCGCTGGTGCTGGCGACCACGTTCTTCATGATGAAAATTTTTGGCATAGACCTGCAGCGGATCTCCCTTGGCGCTCTGGTGATCGCGCTGGGTTTGCTGGTGGATGATGCGATCATCGCGGTGGAGATGATGGTGGTCAAGATGGAACAGGGATGGGACCGCTTCAAGGCGGCCACCTTTGCCTATACTTCTACGGCCTTTCCGATGCTGACCGGAACATTGATCACCGCGGCCGCTTTCACGCCGGTGGGCTTTTCGAAGTCCGCAGCCAGCGAATACACTTTCTCGATCTTCGCCGTGGTGACCATCGCGCTTCTGGTGTCCTGGGTGGTGGCCGTGCTGTTCACGCCCTACCTGGGCTACAGGTTGCTCGATCCTGCAAAGCTGCTCGCAAAGGCGCAAAAGCATGGCACGGATATTTACGGCACGCCTTTTTACCGCGGTTTTCGCCGTTTGCTGACATGGTGCTTGCGAAACCGCTGGGTGGTGATACTCGCTACGCTTGTGATTTTCATATTGTCCATAGTTGCGTTCGGGCGTGGCGTGCAGAAGCAGTTTTTTCCCTCCGCCAGCAGGCTTGAACTGCTGGTCGACCTTACTCTGCCGCAGGGCGCATCGCTGAAGTCGACGGAGCACGAGGTCGAGCGCGTCGAGGGTTTGCTGAAAGGCGATGCGAGGGTGAATTCCTATTCCTGCTATGTCGGAAACAGTTCCCCGCGGTTTTTCCTGTCTCTGGACATGAAACTTTTCAGCGACAATTTCGCGCAGTGTGTGGTGCAAAGCAGGAGCATTGCTGCGCGGGAAGCATTGAAGCAGCATCTCGAACAGACATTGGGCGCGGACGGATATGCACATGTCCATGTGTCCCGCCTGGAAAACGGCCCGCCGGTGGGTTATCCGGTGCAGTTCCGCGTCAGCGGCACTGACCTTGACAGGGTGCGCAGCATCGCAGCACAGGTCTCAGTGATGATGCGCGCCAACGTTCATCTGCAGGATGTCAGTTACGACTGGAACGAAAAAATAAAGAGCGTGAAGATCGAGGTTGATCAGGATGTGGCGCAGAAGCTGGGCACTTCCAGCCAGGATGTGGCGCAGGCACTGCAGGGCTGGCTGAACGGCCAGGTGCTGACGCATTACCGCGAGGGAGACCAGCTGATAGACGTGATGTGGCGCGGCGATGCGCGCTCGCTCGACCGGCTTATGGAACTGGATATACCGTTATCCGGCGGCGGTCATGTGCCTCTTTCGCAGGTGGCGCGCCTTGTGCCTGTGCTTGAAGAGGGGGTCATCTGGCGGCGCAATCGCATACCGACCATGACGGTGCAGGCCGACATGACAGACAGCACACAGCCTGCCACGGTGTCAAATCAGATCAACAGGCAGCTTGACGATCTGCGCGCAGTGTTGCCCGCCGGATATCGCATCGCGATGGGCGGCAGCGTCGAGGAATCCGCCAAGGGGGAACGCGCGATCATGGCGGTGATGCCGCTGATGCTGGTCGGCGTGATTACGCTGCTGATGGTGCAGCTGCAAAGTATCAGCCGCACGGTCATCGTGCTGCTCACGGCACCTCTTGGCATGATAGGCGTGACCGCAGCGCTCCTGATCTTCCAGGTGCCGTTCGGCTTTGTCGCCAACCTGGGTTTCATCGCGCTGGCAGGCATGATTATGCGCAATTCTGTGATACTGGTCGATCAGATTAGGCAGGACGAGGAAGATGGGAAATCCCGCTGGGAAGCCATCATCAGCTCCACCGTGCGACGCTTCCGCCCGATTGTGCTGACTGCGGCGGCTGCGATTCTTGCGATGATACCGTTAACACGCCAGGTTTTCTGGGGTCCGATGGCGGTGACCATCATGGGCGGGCTGGTTGTCGCGACCCTGCTCACCTGCCTGTTTTTGCCTGCGCTGTATGCGGCCTGGTTCAGGGTGAAAGAGGAGTAAAAGCGGGACAGAATCTCGATTGTTCAATCGCGCCGTTTTGAAGCAGTTGCGCATCGGAATTGAATCCGCGTACTATTTGAATCCGTATATCACTTTTTTAAACGGGATAGTTTATGTTCAAGCTGCCACTGGTAATCATCTATATGATTATTGCCTTCAACCTCACCGCGTTTACCCTGTTCCTGCAGCTGGATATGCTGATATTCAATGCGCTCATCTACAAGATCATCGCGTGGCTGTTGACGATAGGTGCCTGGGTGCTGGCGTACAAGAAGCGCAACAAGTTTATCACGATAGGCTGACAGGCCTGCCTGCGATGCTTCCCTTGCAGAAGGGGGATGCGGATACTTCAGAATCCGGACATGAGCAGGTCTGCAAGGCAGGGTTTTGCAAAGGCGAAGAGGAATAGCAATGAAAGACATCATCAGTCAATACCGGGTCAAGAGCGAGCCGTACTATCGCCAAGTGTCGGACGAGGTGGCAGTTTACGAGGCGGCCTATGATGCGCGTATGCCCATCATGCTGAAGGGACCGACAGGCTGCGGTAAAACGCGATTCATCGAATACATGGCGTGGAAGCTGGGCAGGCCGCTGATCACCGTCGCATGCAACGAAGACATGACCGCAAGCGATCTGGTGGGCCGTTTTCTGCTCGACTCCCACGGCACGCGTTGGCAGGACGGGCCGCTTGCGATCGCTGCACGATATGGCGCGATCTGCTATCTCGACGAAATTGTGGAGGCGCGCCAGGACACCACGGTCGTCATTCACCCTCTCACGGACAACCGCCGCGTGCTCCCGCTTGAGAAGACCGGCGAGCTCGTGCAGGCGCATCCCGATTTTCAGCTCGTGATCTCCTATAATCCGGGCTACCAGAGCGTGATGAAGGATTTGAAGCAGTCTACCAAGCAGCGCTTTGGTGCGCTTGACTTCGATTATCCGGATCATGCGACCGAAGAAGAGGTCGTTGCGCACGAAGCGGGCATTTCAAGAGAGGATGCGGGCAAGCTGGTGTCGATTGCGAAGATGGCACGCAAGCTGAAAGGACACGGCCTGGACGAGGGCATCTCCACGCGCATGCTGATCTATGCGGGCACGCTGATTTCAAGAGGCGTCGAGACAAGGCGCGCATGCCGTGTGGCCTTGATAGCACCCATCACCGACGATCCGGATATGCGCGATGCGCTCGAGGCGGCAGTGGTCACGTT
>JAJXWG010000083.1 GCA_021781695.1 Pseudomonadota bacterium | reverse complement strand
TGGGTTTGGCCTGCCGCTTTTCTTAACAGCGAGCCGCTACATAACACATGAACCATCATCTGAAAATGTTGCTTGCTGCAACAGCACTCCTGCTGTGTATTTCCACAGTGCATGCCACATCGATTGGGCAAAATGGTGTTGTCGATTTAACGGGCACCCTTTATCAATTCGACGGAGAAAGCTTCCCCGCCTCTGCTGACAGCCTGACCAGCTTTCTCTCCAGGCTACATGAAATCAAAAGCGGGAAGATGCTGGGCGGCAATTACTGGTTTTATGCCAAATTAGACAATGACTCGGATAACACCGAATGGGTGCTTGAACCCGACTATCGTCTGATCGACCGGGTTGAAGTGAAAATTTACGGGCAGAATAAAGATGTGCAGCGTTTTGTCACGGGCAACCAGGCCGAGCACGACTACATGCTGCATTACGGCAAGCTTATTCATTTGCCTCCAGGCGGGCGCGCAGAAGTGCTGATCCACTTCGAAAATCTGCACTTCAAATTCGTTCCGGCAGTGCACCTTTATACCGAACATGACTACCAGCATCTCGTTCTTTCCGAAAACGTCATGATTCTGGCAGCTTTAGGTGCACTTCTGACGCTTGCGCTCTACAACCTGTTCATCAACCGGATTACGCATGACCGCACGCTTTTATACTATGCTGCCTATATGATGGCCTGTTTTCTCGGCTGGGCATTCATGTCCCAGCTCCCTGCAGAACTGTTCGGCTGGCGCGATCAGCAATGGCAATATGTTCCATTTTTTCTTCTTCCTGTATTCAACACGCTTTTCTACCTGGCCTTCCTCAAGCTCGACCAGAGCTTTCCGCGGCTAGCCGCAATCAGCCGGATCAACATTGTGTTGCCGCTCATACTGCTGCCGAGCTGCTTCATCAATTTATCGTATGCACATATCCTGATGACCGCAGTCAACAGTCTCTGGATTATCATCGCGCTTGTCTGCGGCATTGCAAGCCTGTCCAGCGGGTTCCGGCCGGCCCGCTATTTCGTGCTGTCATTCATCGCACTTCTCCTGCCTGCGGTCATCATTCTTGGCGCCAACTGGGGTTTCCCGGAACTCATCAGAAACAGCAAAATACTGGTGCTGCTTGGCTGCACAGTGGACGGCATTCTTCTGGCCTTTGCGCTTGCAGATAAAATCAGGATGTTGACTGAAGAAAAGGATCAAGCCCTGCAGCATATGGAAAAGATGCTGATACTGACGCGCACCGACCACCTGACAGGCATTGCAAACAGGCATGCTTTTGACCACCAGTTCGAGTGCGTATTTCGCCATCCGAATTTCGCAGATGATCCGGCGCAACTGGCGCTTTTCCTTATCGACCTCGACAACCTGAAATACGTCAACGATTATCATGGGCACGCAAAGGGCGATGAGCTGCTGAGCCTGTTTGCCAACGCGCTGGCCAGTCTTGAATCGGACAGCATTTCAGCATTCCGGCTTGGCGGGGACGAGTTCATCCTGCTGGCTCACAAACACAATGAAGACGAACTGGTGAAAGCCCTGGCGCAGCTGGAAAAGGACATCAAGGCAAACGGGTTTAGTGAAACCGGAATCAGTTATGGCATTGCCTATGCCTGCGAAAGTTCCTCTGCAAAAGACATGCTCCTCATAGCCGACCGCCGCATGTATGATAACAAGACCTCGAAACAAAAAACCAGAGCAACCCATGCGGATGCATGGGACGCAGCACCGGATATGGCCTAGCTAACCTTGTGCATTCAAGCCCGGCTTCACTCGCAAACCAAACTGGCGCCAAGTCCGAACCCACTTTTCCTGGCATGATAAAAAGCACCCCGACTTCGCAAATTATCCACCTGGCCTGGCCGGTCCTGATCGCACAGCTCGCATTGATGGCAAACGCGGTGATCGATACCGCAATGGCGGGCAGACTTTCAGCGATCGACCTTGCCTCGGTCGGCATAGCCGCATCCATACTGGCCACCGTGCTGATGTCTCTGGTCAGTGTGCTGTTAGCCCTCCCTCCGATCATCGCGCACCTATACGGTTCAAATCGCCATCCGGATGTCGGACAGGAGATACACCAGAGCGTGTGGATATCGCTGTTGCTGGCACTCATCGCGATTCTGCTGCTGTGCTTTCCCGGCCCGCTGATCGGCATCTCCCATCTTGAGCCCGGCGTCGAGACAAAAGTACGCGCCTATCTTCTTGCATCGGCCTTCGGCGTGCCTGCGACCTTTGCGCTGCGCATATTCCTGGGATTCTCGACAGGCATCGGCCGCCCGCGCCCTGTTATGTTTTTCAATCTGCTCTCTCTTGCCATCAAGATTCCGCTGAACATGGTATTCATGTATGGCCTCATGGGTGCGCAGAAGATGGGTGGCCCGGGCTGTGCGGTGGCCACTGCAGTGGATGCCTGGCTGATGGCGGCACTGGCATGGAGCTGGTGCCTCAAAAACGACAACTACCGGCAGTTTCACGTAAGCCGCCGTCCGGCCCTGCCGGACATCCGGGTGATACGGGATTTCCTGAAGCTGGGCCTGCCCATCGCCTTCACCTTCATCGCGGACGTGACTGCATTCACATTCATGGCGCTTTTCATCGCAAGGCTCGGCCCCGTGGTATCGGCCGCGCACCAGATCGCAGCCAATCTCGCGGCACTCGCATTCATGGTGCCATTGGCGCTGGGCAATGCGACCTCAGTGCTGGTGGGGCAGAGCATCGGCGCAGGACGGCATGCTGACGCGCGCCGCATCTCTTGGGCCGGCATACGCCTCGGCATGGGAATTGGCCTTGTTCTTTGCGGCATCTTCTGGTTCGGTGCGCCGCACATCGCCGCGCTCTACACCACTGACCCCGAGGTGCGGAGAATCGCGATACCGCTGATCATGCTGGTCGCACTCTACCATCTGGGCGATGCGCTGCAGGCCGTGGCGGTGAATGCATTGAGGGGATACAGGAAATCGGTCGTGCCCATGCTGATCTATGCGATCCTGCTGTGGGGGCCCGGGCTGGGCGGCGGCGTGCTGCTCGGACTCACGGATTTCTTCGGCCCTGCGCGCGGCGCGCCTGGATTCTGGATCGCGGCGATTGCAAGCCTGTGGCTGGTCGCGGTGCTGGTCGCGGTTTACCTCAATGCAGTCAGCAGAAAAGCACCTGCCTGATCTATGCGCCTTCGAGTTTTTCCAGCGCCTCCTGTGCGATTTCGCGCACCTCCTGGTTTTCATCGCTTGCGCATGCTGCAAGAGACGCGCGCGCGGCGGCACTTCCCGTCAGGCCGAGCAGATGGCACGCGTCGGCGCGCACGCGATGGTCTGAGTGACGGGCGAGCGTTGCAAGATCGGGTAGTAGTTTCTGCAATGCCTCCTTGCCTGAGTATGACTCAAGCAGCGCGCTTGCTCCCAGCCTCACCTCGAGGTTCGCGGCAGGGTCGGCAACCACGGCCAGCAGTTGCTTTAAGCGCCGCGTATCTTCGGCGATGAACAGAGCAGCCTGCCTGAATCCGCCCTGCTTCAGAAGATGTTCGACGTAATGCACGTCGCCATCGCTGTTTATCGCCCATTTTGCCCACTGACCGAGCTCGTCGGCGCTGTATACGCCTGTCAGCACAAACGAACCCAGCCTGAGCCAGGGCGCTGTGCGCACGCCCTTTTCCGCCGCTAGTTCCGGGTGAACCGCAGCATTCACCACCGTCAGCTTTCCTATTGAGGATTCCTTCACGAGCTCCGAGAGCGCATGCAGGACTGCCGGACAGTGGGGGCAACCGGGTGCAATGAAGAGCAGCGCATCGGGCGCCACAATGAAGTCAGCCATCGCCTATTCCCCGTTGAACGTCGCGATCACGCTGCGGCTGCCGCCGTGGTTCCTATGCTCGCAAAGATAGATGCCCTGCCATGTACCCAGCCTTGGCCTTCCGTTCGCAATCGGTATGTTGAGGCTGCAGCCCAGAAGGCTGGATTTGATGTGCGCTGGCAGATCGTCCGTGCCCTCGTCCAGGTGCCTGTAATAGGGCTCGCCTTCCGGAACCATCTTGTTGAAATGGCTCTCGAAATCCTGGCGCACCGCGGGATCAGCATTCTCGTTGATCGCAAGCGAAGCAGAGGTATGCAGCATGAAGAGATTCATCATGCCGACCCTGAAGCTGCGCAGCTCGGGAAACGCGCGCAGCACCTCATCCGTGACGAGATGAAAGCCGCGCGGCCTGGGATCAAGGCGTATCTCTTTTTGCATCCACACGGACCGCTTCCCCCTCGATCACGACACCCGCATCTTCTTCCTGCATCACACAGGACTCCATCTTTGCAACCTGCATCTCCCGCATCTGACGGCGCAAACCGCGCGTCTTCCACCACAGATAAATGCCAGCCACGATACCCGCGCAAAGCAGCAAGGCCAGCAGCACCGCGGAGAACATCAGCGCGATTGCTGCCGCGGCGGCAAACGCAACGATCGCGGCTGCCTTGCGCAGAAGGCCGGGTTTTTGCGAACTGTAAACAAGATATCTAGTTTTCATTTTGCAAGTGTATCCGATTTCGGCGCCGCCCAGAACGAACAAAGCCACGGCATGTTACGATGAAGAATGCGCCGCCATCCTGGCCGGCCCTGACGTTGCGTATGAATGCGATCGAACTCATAGACACCGAAGATACGCCCGCGGGCTTCCTGAAGGATCTGCCCGAAGGCGAGGATTTCTATCGTGCATGTCAGCATGCCATTCCCGAATTCACCATGAATTATCTGGTGGCATCGCGCACGGGCAAGCGCATCGCCGTGATTCCCTATTTCGTCACAAACTTCAGGCTCAACACCATGCTGGGCAACAGCTGGTCCATGCGCATGTTCGGCTGGGCGAAACTCGGCATCGCCTGCATCGGCCACCCGACCGTCGGCCTCGGACGCATAGACGGAGAAGTCAGCGGCGAACTGCTGGATGCAGCATATCAGCTGCTGAGCAGGAAAGCAGCCATCGTGGCCTGCAAGGGTTTTGCAAAGGATCTGCCTGCAACAGGTTTTGTCCGGGCGGCCGGATTGCCCGTGGCAATGCTGCATCTGGACGGCGACTTCTGGGACAATCTGCACGGCCACAAGACACGCAACGACCTCAAGCGCAAGCTGAAGGCATCCTCAGCGCTGCGCTTCGAGCAACACGACGGCCTGCCGGAAAATCATCTCTCCAGGGTGCACGAGCTTTATCTGAACACGAGGAACCGGTCGCCTATACAGTTCGAATATCTGTCACCGGAATACTTTTCAAACACGTCGAGGCTCAGCATCTATGTATTGGCCTTCCTGGATGATCGGCTGGTCGGGTTTGCGCAGATGCTTTCCAAGGGCGACAAGGCTGTCGGCAAATACCTGGGAATGGACTATGCAGTGAACCGCGGGCATGACCTCTATTTCGCGCTTTACCTGCAAGCGCTCGAGATATGTTCGCAGCAGGGCTTCAGGGAAATCGAGTTCGGCGAATCCAGCTACCGTTTCAAGAAGGAACTGGGCTGCAAGCTGGTCGATACCTGGGTATATTACCGCCATCGCAACCCGGTCGCACACGCCCTGCTATCCCGCTTCGCATTCCTCCTCGAGCCATCCAGCGACGAGTTGCGCTGAAAAACTGCGGGCACGTGACATGAAGGCTATTCCATGCCATCCTCTGCGCATCATCACAACTCGGAAATCACCTCATCCACGGGAAGCCTGGACTTCAGCAGCTTCGCATTGAAATCATCCTGGCTTCGGTACCCGAGTGCCGCAATCACCACGCTCGTCATGCCGTCGAAGGCAGCGATCCGGGAGGCGTTTGAAGCTGGATTGAGCGAGCAAGCAATTATGACGTTCAACAATGACGTTCAACAATGTTTTACATTGGCAATAATTCAGTTATAGTTACATCATTGTTGAACACCAAAAGGAGTATAGCCATGGAACTTTCTATTCGTAAATTAGGTAACAGCGCTGGGATTATTCTTCCCGCAGCATTGCTGCGCGCCTTGAATCTTTCAGTTGGCAGCTCCGTTAAAGCGGAAGAGGTGGATGGGGCTTTGATATTGACCCATTCCATTAAGAAGCGGTATTCGCTGAATGATTTGTTGGCGCAGTGCGACCCAAAAGCTCCGGTGCCGGAAGATATGAAAGCTTGGAATGAAATGCCGCCCGTTGGGAAGGAATTCGCTTGAGCAAGGTATTTGATCGAGGCGATATTGTCCGAGTCAACTTGAACCCGACAGCGGGTAGAGAACAGCAAGGTGATGCTCGCCCTGCGTTAGTGATTTCACAGAAGGCTTTTAACTCGCTTGGATTGACAATGATTGTGCCGATTACCCAAGGCGGAGATTTTGCCCGGTATGCTGGTTTCGCGGTGACTTTAATGGGTTCCGGATCTGAAACACAAGGGGTCTTGATTGCAAACATGATCAGGTCAGTTGACCTTCAGGCACGAAAAGCAAAGTTGATCGAAAAAGTAGGCGCAAAAATTGTTGATGAAGTGGTGGCCAAGTTGCTACCGATTATTGAAAGTTAATGGAAACGGAAAGGCTGGCGGGTCAGCCGCTTTTACTTCAATCCAAAGAACAAAGTTTACGACCGATATCTGAGGAACCAAATGGCACGCTACAGGCGAAATCATCGTACACGTTGCTGCCAGCATTCCTGATGGGTAGCCGCCTGGGTTAAAATGGCGGCATCGATATTCCCCGTATTTTTCACCGATGCGCATCTCACAGCTTCAACAGCGCCTGCGCGATCTTGGCGCGAAACCCTGCCACGAAGACCGTCTGCTGCGCGGTTGGAGCCAGGCCTGCTCGTACGACAACAAGCACAGCCCGGCAGAAACCTTCTTCCCGCTGCCGTTGCGTCTCGAACTGCCGGCTATCGATGCCGAGCTCGAAAACCTTGCCCGTCTTTATCGCGAATATCCGGAAAATGACGAAGTCGCGCGGCTCCTGATCGAGCTCTGCGACGGCCAGAAGGTGGAGAGTGTGCTGCTGCCGCGCGGCGGGCTTTGCGTGTCCACGCAGGTGGGATGCGCGGTGGGATGCGTGTTCTGCATGAGCGGGCGCGCAGGCCTCATACGCCAACTGGGTAGCGCCGAGATCGTGGCCCAGGTGGTACTCGCACGTCGCCGCCGCAGGGTCGACAAGGTGGTGTTCATGGGCATGGGCGAGCCCTCGCACAATCTCGACAACGTGCTTGAAGCGATCGATGTGCTGGGCACACAGGGCAACATCGGGCACAAGAACCTGGTGCTCTCCACCGTTGGCGACCTG
>JAJXWG010000082.1 GCA_021781695.1 Pseudomonadota bacterium | reverse complement strand
GCAGAAGTGGTGATTTCGCTGGTCTTGATCAGGATGTGGCGCGCATGGGTTTGCGTGATAACCACAGGCGCGCTGCCGCTTCTCTTGTCAACCAGCTTGAGTATGTGAAAGCCGCTCGGGCTGCGCAATATCCCGGTGTTCTCGCCAACTTTCAGCGACTTGAGCTCGTTCAAGAACAAAGGCGGGATGCGATCGGTCGGACGCCAGCCAAGATCGCCGCCCTTGAGCGCATCGTTCGCGTCCGAAGTGCCCGCCGCCACCTGCGCAAAATCCGCTCCCGCCGCCAGTTGTGTGAGCGCATGTTCCGCGCGCGCGCGCGCCGCCTGTATCTTGTCCGCACTGGCCTGCTCAGGTACTACCACCAGGATGTGGGCCAGGTGATACTCCTCGTTCTCCAGTCCCATCTTGGACTTGTTGGCGAGATAGTTGTCGACCTCCTTCTCGCTGATGACCAGCTTGCTTTCGACTTCGCGGTCGCGCAGCTTCTTGGCAACCATTTCAGAGCGTATCTCTTCGCGGAATTTCTTGACATCCACGCCCTGGGATTTGAGCTTGTCGACAAACTCGGCCAGCGTCGCAAAATTGTTCTGGTGGGCTATGCTCGTCATCGCGAGGTCCAGTTGCGTATCGTCCACACGCACGCCGGATTCCTTCGCATACTGTGACTGCAGCATGTCCGTGATCATGCGCTCCAGTATCTGTTTTTTCAGAACCGACTGTTCGGGCAATGGCGTTCCCTGCTTCTGCAGCTGGCTGATGACCGATTTCACCCTCTCGTCCAGCTCGTTTTTGGTGATCACGTCGTCGTTCACCACCACGACCACATCGTCTATCGTCGCCACCTGGGACTGCGGGTCGTCCTTTGCGACAGCGGAATTGAATGCAAGCAGCATTGCGCAAAACAGAACGGGTATTTTCATTTTAAACATAGTCAGCCTTCAAACATAAGATAATCATGGAGCAAGAGTCGTCTTCGTATAGCCCGGCACGCTCTGCTTCAAGAGCGCCATCGGATCCGATCCCACTTTGATCAGATCGTTCAATTCCAGCTGCACGAGGAAGCCGGTATCGTTGATCGGCGTGGGCTGGCCAGCGCTGTTCACGCCAAGACCCGCGACGAAACTGTGCATCACGATGCGCAGCGCCCAGCAGCTTTGTTCATATTCCAGCCCCGCGACCCCGTTGATCAGCATCCTGTCCAGCAGGGAGTAGTTCCATTGCCCCACCGCATGCCAATGTCTTGACAACGGCCATTGTCCGGAAATGTTTATCTGGCGCAGGGCGGGCGCTGCAACCGCATAGTTGAGCCCGTTGATCGTGGTATAGGGGAGGCCGTAAACAGTCGGGTAGAGAACACCGTTGACCATCGCGTTTCCTGTCGGGTTGGCGATGCCGGGAATCAGCGCGCCCAGGGTGCTGGCGAAAAATTGATAGCCCAGGTTGAACACCTTGCCCACCTCGGGGCGGTAGCTGGCCGTGACATTGTAGTGCTGAACCGCAGACATCGCAGGGCTGTACTGCAGCTCGCTGTCAAGCGACCACTCGGAACTGATGCGGCCCGAAACGCCCAGCATGATATCCGACTTGTTGTTCGATGTTGTGGGTGCTACCAGGTTGACCCTGGGCGTTGTGAAGCTGAAAATTTCGGCCACCATGAATTTCAGGTATTCAACACCGTCGTTCTGCCCGAGAAAGCGCGAGGTCAGCCCCAGCGTCACCTGATTCGCATCACCTATGCGGTCGTTGCCGATGAAACGGTTCTCGGTGAACATCTGCGGAAATGTCAGCGGCACCTGTGCGGTGTCGAACACCGGCAGCATGTCCTGGTTTCTGTAGGGAACATAAACATAGTAGGCGCGCGGCTCCAGGGTATTCACATAGCTTTCGCCCTTAAAGCTCATGTCCTTCTCGAACGACATGCCGCTGTCCAGGCTGAACATCGGCAGGGTTCGGGTTGTATTCGGTATCGCGGTTGCGTTGTTGACGCCCATCACATACGTCGTGCTGTTCAGCGTGAACTTGGGCGTCATGTAATAGCCAGGCGCATCGATCAGCGGATAGCTGATGCTGGGCTGGATCACCAGCCGCTGTCCATTCACGGCGGTGGGATGAACGAAATCCACATACTCGCCCGCAAAGGTGAAATTCGCATCGCCGAAATCGCGCTGCCCGTTAAGCAGTATCTGCGGCAGCATCGCATAGGGTATCGCGATCGGCGCCAGCGGGTTCTGCAGCGTCTGGAACTGCTGCATGCGCACCGTGCTGTTCCACCATCCCGCGTTGTAGTTGAGCTCAGCATCCTGCAGCAGATTGACCTGGGAGGTCACGTTCACCGAATCGGCCAGGTCCATGTAATAGTTACTGTCAGACACATGGTTGTAATTGACGCTGCCTGTCAGCCCTCCACCGAACGATTCGTTGTGCACCAGGCTGAAGTGGGTGCGGTTCGTGCCCGTGATCGCATCGTTAGGCAGGATGTCGGCCTGAACCATGCCGGAATAATTTGCGTTCAGGTAGCGGAATTCGTTGTTCAGCTGTATGCCCCGTTTGGCCAATATGCGCGGCATGAAGGTCGCGTCGTAGTTGGGCGCGATGTTCCAGTAATAGGGCATCGCGAACTCGCTGCCGCTGTTGGTGGTGCCGCCGAATATCGGCGAAAGAAAGCCGGATTTGCGCTGGTTCCCCAGCGGAAAGTCCATGTAGGGGGAATAAAGGATGGGCACATCCATGAATTCCACCCAGGCATTGCGCGCGATGCCGGTCTGCTGTGCGCGGTCTATCTCCAGCGTGTTCATCTTGACCTGCCAGTCCTCATCATCCGCGCGGCAGGTCGTGTAAGTCGCGTTGTCCAGCGTGTAATGCTGCTTGTCCTGGATATGCGCCATGTCTCCGTTTCCGTGGCCTCCGGTCTGCTTGATGAAATACTGCGGCTGCTCCATGAAGCCTGCATAGGTATCCATGTTCATCTTCATGTATGGCCCGCTCATGGTGCTGCCTTTCTGCTCCAGCACGACAGAGCCGTATCCTTCGACATCGCTCGTTTCCTGGTTGTACAACATGCGGTCCGCACTCACCTTTTCGTCATCTCTGGTCATCACGGCATTGCCGACCGCCTCTACCTGATCCTTCTGCTTGCCCGTGAGATTGTCCGCATCCAGATAAACGGGCGCGTCCTGGGAGTCGGCCTTGTCGCCCTGCTGCGGGCGAAGCTCTTCGGCCATCGCAGGATGGGTAAAGATGCAGAGCAGAGTGAACGCAACAGGCTTGAGACGAAACCGCATAATATCGAGAAGGTGGTAAACTTTTGCAAGTTTACCATTAAGCACAACCCAAAGCCCATTATGCAACGTCAGCAACAACTCACCTCATGGCTGAAAGGCCTTTTCCCCGGCGAAACGTTCAGTCTCGCTCCGGCTTCCGCCGATGCCAGCTTCCGGCGCTATTTCCGCGCAAGCTTCAAAGATCGAACCCTGATCGCAATGGATGCGCCGCCCAGCCACGAAGACTGCAGGCCGTTTCTGCATGTCGCCCGCCTGTTCGAAAAATCAGGCGTGCATGTACCCCATGTGCATGCCGAGGACCTGTCGCAGGGATTTCTGCTGCTGTCCGATCTTGGCAGCACCACCTATCTCGACGCGCTGAACGGGAGCAATGCGCGCGAGCTTTATGGCGCGGCTACCTGCGCGCTGATCAGGATACAGATCGCATCGAACGAAAACCAACTGCCGCCCTATGACGAGGAACTGCTTCTGAAGGAGATGCGCCTGTTCCCCGAGTGGTATGCCAAAAAGCACCTCGGCATAACCTTGAGCGATGCGCAGAACGCAAGGCTGGAGGCCGTCTTCTCGCGCATAATCGCCAACAATCTCGCGCAGCCGCGAGTCTATGTGCACCGCGACTACCACTCGCGCAATCTGATGGTGGCCGAGCCCAACCCTGGCATCATCGACTTTCAGGATGCAGTATACGGCCCGATCACCTACGACCTGGCATCCCTATTCAAGGACGCCTACATCAAATGGGACGAGGAACAGATCATAGACTGGCTGATCGCCTACTGGGAAAGGGCAAGGCGCGCAGGACTTCCCGTACAGGAAGATTTCGGCGAGTTCTACCGTGACTTCGAGCTGATGGGTGTTCAGCGCCACATCAAGGTGCTGGGCATCTTCGCTCGCCTGTGCCACCGCGACGGCAAGGACGGCTACCTGAAGGACATGCCGCTGGTGATGGAATACCTGCGTGCGGCCTGCGCGCGCTATGAGGACTTGAAGCCGCTGCTCAACCTGCTCAATGAACTGGAGCCGCCCGGGGACACACCGACGGGGTACGGGTTTTGAAGGCGATGATACTGGCCGCAGGACGCGGCGAGCGCATGAGGCCTCTCACCGACCGCATTCCCAAGCCGCTGCTCATGGCAGGCGGGAAACCCCTGATCGTCTGGCACATCGAAAATCTGGTGCTCGCCGGCATCAGGGAGATTGTCATCAACCATGCGCACTTGGGCGGCCAGATCGAGGAGGCTCTGGGCGACGGCAGAAGATTCGGCGCAGAGATACGATACTCGGCTGAAGAAAGCGCGCTGGAAACCGCAGGCGGCATTGCGAACGCGCTTCCGCTTCTTGGCGACTCGCCGTTCGCGGTCGTCAACGGCGACATCTATTGCGACTACGATTTCTCGCGTCTTCTGAAATCTTCAGGAAATCTCACCGCAGGGAAGGATGCTGCGCACCTCGTGCTGGTCGGCAATCCGGCGCATCATCCCGGAGGCGATTTTTGCCTGCAAGCTGACCGAATCATACCGTCCAGCAACCAGCTACAAGCTGCCAGCTGTTTGCAGCTGACTTTCAGCGGCATAGGCCTCTACAGCCCTGCAATGTTCTGCGGCATCCAGCGCGGCAGCCGCGCCCCCCTTGCCCCGCTTATTAGAGAACAGATCGCGCTTGGCAGGGCAGGAGGAGAACACCACAAGGGCGTATGGGCGGACATCGGCACGCCCGAACGCCTGACCGCACTCGACGCGTATCTCACCACTTCACAACAGGTTGACCATGACTGATATCCATGCAAAGCGCCGCACCCGTCTTTTTGAAAAAATGGGCAGAGGCATCGCAATCATCCCCAATGCGCCAGAACAGCGGCGCAACGGCGATTCGGATTACCCTTACCGCTTCGACAGCAGCTTTTATTACCTGACCGGTTTTGCAGAACCCGATTCCGTGCTGGTGCTGGTCTCTGGCGATGCACGGCAAAGCATCCTGTTCTGCCGTGAAAAGAACATAGAGCGCGAAATATGGGACGGATACCGGTTCGGGCCGGATGCCGCACGCGAAGAGTTCGGTTTCGATGCCGCCCATCCCATTGCAGAGCTGGATGAGAAACTGACAGAGCTGATGGGAAACCAGGCGACGCTTTACTATCCGCTGGGCGCAGATGCCCACTGGGACCAGCGCATGCTGAAGCTAAGGGAAGCGGTGCGGACAAAGGTGCGCAGCGGTATCAAGGCGCCCGACGAACTTCGCGACGTCAGAACGCTGATCAACGAGATGCGGCTTTTCAAGGACTCATCCGAAATCGCCATCATGCGCAAAGCCGCCGCCATCTCCACCGCCGCGCACAGGCGCGCGATGCAGTTCGTGCGCGCGGGAATTTTCGAATATGAGGTCGAGGCGGAATTGCTGCACGAATTTTGCAGGAACGGCGCGCGCAATCCCGCCTATACTTCCATCGTTGCGGCAGGCGAAAATGCCTGCGTGCTGCACTACGTCGCCAACGACGCAAGGCTGAAGCAGAGCGATCTTCTGCTGATCGACGCGGGATGCGAATTCTCAGGCTATGCCTCAGACATCACGCGCACCTATCCCGTGAGCGGAAAATTCACCGGCGCGAAAAAGCATGTATACGAAATCGTGCTGGCCGCACAGACGGCCGCGATCGATGCCGCAAGGCCGGGCAACAGCTGGGAGGCGCCTCACAATGCCGCACTGCGCGTTCTGATTCAGGGCTTCATCGACCTCAAACTCTGCCGCGGCACGGTGGATGGCGTGCTGGAAGACGAAAGCTACAGGAAATACTACATGCACCGCACCGGCCACTGGCTGGGGATGGACGTGCACGACGTCGGCGACTACAAGATAGACAATGCATGGCGCAGCCTGCAGCCAGGCATGGTGCTGACCGTGGAGCCCGGCTGCTATATCCGCCCATCAGACGACGTGCCGCGCGCGCTCTGGAACATCGGCATACGCATCGAAGACGATGTTGTCATCACGGATAAAGGCCACGAAGTGCTGACCGAGGCTGCACCGAAAACCGTTTCCGCGATCGAGGAGCTGATGAAAAAATCATGAACGACTATCATACCCACGACATCGCGATCATAGGCGGCGGGCCCGTAGGCTGCGCGTTAGCACTGGCTTTGAAGAACAGCGGGCTCGACATCTGTCTGCTCGAGGCGGGCAGCGGGGAAAGCTTTGACGCGCGCGCGCTCGCACTCTCCTACGGCAGCAGGCTGCTGCTCGAACGCCTGGGCGTGTGGGATGCGCTGCAGAATGTCTCGGCGATACGCACCATCCACATCTCGCAGAAGCAGAGCTTCGGGCGCACTGTCCTGCATTCGTCAGAACTAAGGGTGCCGGAACTGGGCTATGTGCTGCCCTACCCTTCACTGCAAAACACACTCTCCCGCGCTATCGCGCCTCCCTCTCCCGTAAGCGGGAGTGAGACAGAAGGAGAGGGTCGCATCATATACGGCGCGCATGTCACGGGGCTCGAGGGTGCCGCAGATCATGCAGCCATCACCTATCAGCAGGGTGGCGAGGAATACAGGCTGCGCGCTCGCCTTGCAGTGCTGGCTGACGGCGGAAAACTGCTCGCCGGCCGCTATCCCCCGAAGACGCGCGACTATGGGCAAAGCGCGCTGATCACCCATGTGACTTCTGCATTTCCAAGACCTGAAACCGCATTCGAACGCTTCACGCCCGAGGGTCCGCTGGCGCTGCTTCCCTACATGGACGGCTACGAGCTGGTCTGGACAGCACCCCACCTGAAGGTTGAAGAGATGCGATCCTGGGATGACGGTCGGTTCCTGGACGAGCTATACAGGCACTTCGGCGACCGCGTCGGAAGATTCCTGAGCGTCACAAAGCGCAGCGCCTTCCCGCTGGGCCTCAAGAAAGCGGAAATGCCATCGCCCATGCCTCACGTGGTGCTGATAGGCAATGCCGCGCAGACCATGCATCCCGTCGCAGGACAGGGCTTCAACATGGGGCTGCGCGATGCATGGGAGCTCGC
>JAJXWG010000081.1 GCA_021781695.1 Pseudomonadota bacterium | reverse complement strand
AGACAGCCCGGAATCGGCTGTGCGGCTGCTGGCCTATATGCGCTCGTGCTGCGGTCAGTCGCTGAGCGGTTTCGAGATCATGTCGCGCAACTGCCTGGAGATTGTCTTCAGGCATATCGCGGATACGCAGGAGCCGTTTGAAAAACCGTATGCATGGTATTTGTTGATTAGGGCGGACGATGTTGAACAAGGCCTGATAAGCGGCGCACTGCGTGAGTTCGGCGTTCCCCAGTATGCGGTCTCTGAAGATGCTGATCAAATGGAGCGCTGGTGGCGCCTGCGCAAGAACATCAGCGATGCGCAAAAGATCGAAGGCGTCAGCATCAAGCACGATATCTCGGTGCCGGTGAGCCGCGTTGCAGATTTCATCGAAGCGGCGAGCCACTCGCTGCGCGGGAGATTTCAAGGAATACGCATCGTCGCTTTCGGGCACATGGGCGATGGCAATATTCACTACAATGCCTCCATGCCGGATGCTTCCAATGTCGCCTTCATCGATGAGCACGAACTTGAAGTGAATCGCATCGTCTATGAGGTTGTGCGGAAATTGAACGGCAGCATCAGCGCGGAGCATGGCCTGGGGCAGCTGAAGCGGGATACGATACGCGATTACAAGGATCCGCTTGAGCTCGAACTGATGCTGAAAATAAAAGATGTGATCGATCCCCAGGGATTGATGAATCCGGGCAAGGTGATTTGAAAGCAGTCGCTGGTCGTTGGTAGGTAGTAGTTGCATCAGGCGGGTTAAAACAGGGAGGAAATAAATATGGCAGCACAACCTGAAATGACCAACATGGCGCTGTTCTGCGATTTCGAGAACATAGCGCTCGGAGTGCGCGATGCGAAATATGCGCAGTTCGACATCAAAAAGGTGCTGGAGAGGCTGTTGCTCAAGGGCAGCATCGTTGTCAAGAAAGCCTACTGCGACTGGGAACGCTACAAGGAATTCAAGGCAACCATGCATGAGGCCGCGTTCGAGCTGATCGAAATTCCGCATGTGAGGCAAAGCGGCAAGAATTCTGCCGACATCCGTATGGTGGTGGATGCGCTGGATCTTTGCTACACCAAGGCGCACATGGATACCTTCGTGATCATCAGCGGCGATTCGGACTTTTCACCTCTTGTATCGAAACTGCGCGAGAACAACAAGCATGTGATCGGCATCGGCGTGAAGGATTCGACATCGGACCTTCTGAGCGCGAACTGCGACGAGTTCATCTTTTACGACGATCTGGTGCGCGAGCAGGAAGCCAAACAGAAGCGCGCCGAGAAAAAGAAACCGGCCAGGGCGGGCAAGGCCAAGCCGCAGGCCGCGAAAAGCGAGGATGACAAGCGCCAGGAGGCGCTGGATTTCATCGTGGAGACCGTCGAGGCGCTGATTGCCGAGCGCGGCTCGGATGAAAAAATCTGGGGTTCTCTGGTCAAGACTACGATGCAGCGCAGAAGGCCCGGTTTCACCGAGTCCTCCTACGGCTATCGTTCCTTCAAGGAGCTGGTCGAGGATGCTCAAAAGCACAAGCTGCTTCTGGTCGTGCGAGATGAAAAATCCGGGCAGTACACCATACGTCTGGCGTCAGCAGAATGAAGCCTGCGGGGTCACAGAAAAAACGGTATAAATAGTTTTGTGCGTTCCATGTATTGCCGGTACTGGGAACCGAAATAATCGAGGTTCTCGTTTTCTTCGGCGATTGATGTGAACAGCAGAAACATGCAGGCAACAAGCGCGATGCAGCCGTTGAGCCAGGAAATTTCCTTGAAGAACAGCCCGAAATCCAGAAAGATCAGCGAGCTGTAGATGGGGTGGCGTATGTAACGGTAAAGGCCGCTGGTCACAAGCATAGTGGTTTTTTCGATGAGCAGCAGCGGCGCATCGTTGCGCTCAGCGTTGTGCTGCCCGAACAGAAACAGGGACAGATAGCCAAGAATGACCAGGATGAGCGAAATGTTCATCAGCACTTCGCTGGCAATCTGCTCCGGCGTGTGCACGGAGCCCTTCCATCTGTCCAGGCTTGACACGATCAGAGTCAGGATCAGTTCCCAGGCGAAAAACCGGTAGAAACCATGCGATTTTGGCACGCGTAACGAAGCGCGCGAGAAGTAAGCCAGCACCGCTGTGCCTGCGATGAAGATGAGCCATTTGAGCATGGATAACATTCCGGAAACATACCGTGTCTAAAGTTTACACGCGTTTTCGAAAATTGGGGAATCAGGCAGAGCCGATTATAAAACCTCCACATGGCTAAAGCCAGGATTCTCGCGGTCAATTGTTGATCTGCCATTAGGCTGCCAGTTGGCAGGGTGATTAAGTTACAATCCGGATAAATATATTTCTGTTGTCACCCCATGAATATTTTGCAGTACCCCGGAAACGGGCCAGACTTTCCGCTATGCAGGCATATGGCCGCCGGTGCGGTGTTTTGATGCGCGATCCGGTATTGCATGGCGAATATCAGTCTGTCGCCGACATGCAAGAACAGCCTGGTAGCGTGCTGGGAGTGATCTGCTTTTCATCCGCGCCGCCGATGGCTGATCAGACGCTTTGCCTGCATGTTCCGATGCAGAGACTGGATGGGCCGGAACCTGTCTGTGAAGTCTGGCGCTGCAGCGGGCAAGTCGCAGAGGGGCAATACGGCGACATTCGTTACCGTCAGGGCGATGGGGTATTGTTTGGCGTCATTGCATTGCCAGAGCATCGATTTGACTCAGGCAGGCCTTTGTTGCAGCAGGCCGCCGAGTCGGCTTATCGTCAGGTGTTCGAGCTTATCGACAGACTCGAATATCCTTATTTATACAGGTTCTGGAATTACATCGCAGGCATCAATGCCGAGAGTTTTGGCATGGAGCGTTATCAGCAGTTCAATATCGGCAGGCAGGATGCTTTCCTGGCTTACGGCCGGGACGTGCTTGGCAACGCGCCGGCAGCCTGTGCTCTGGGCATGAGAGAGGGACCGCTTGCCATCGCATTCATTGCCGGAACAGCACCGTCCTTGAATATAGAAAATCCTCGCCAGATCAGCGCCTGCCGGTATCCGCAGCAATATGGACCGCGCAGCCCGACATTCTCGCGCGCAAGCCTCGTGCGCATCGGCAAGGGTTTGGTGTTGTTCATTTCCGGCACGGCCAGCATCGTAGGCCACGCAACCCTGCATCACGAAGATGCCGTGATGCAGGCGCGGGAAGCCATGACCAATATCAAACTCGTGCTGGACGAGGCGAACCGTCAGTCCCCTGATTCATTTGACCTTGCAGGCCTGGCTTACAGGGTATATATCCGGCATCCGGCCGATTTTGCGCCTGTGCGCGCCGAACTCGCCAGAATCGTGGGCGGACAGTGCAATGCGGTTTATCTGCAGGCTGACATATGCCGCACCGACCTGTTGCTGGAAATCGAGGCGGTGCATGCGGCGAAGTCCTTCGGGATGGAGTGATCATGCGCCTGATCATCAAGTTCTACGATTATCTGGTGCTTTATCTGGGCCTGATCTGGCTGGGCGCGCTGTGTCTTGCATGGACCCCGGTTGCGATGGTCGCTTATCTTTTGCTGCCTGAACGCCCGGGCAGGGCGCTAGGGCGCTATGCGATCATGGCGGGATTCCGATTGTATTTGGCAAGCATCAGCATCTCGCGACGCTGCAGCTTCGATCTCTCGGCACTCGATGCGCTGCGCTGCGAGGAGTCGCTGATCATCGCACCCAATCACCCCTGTCTGCTGGATGCGGTGATGGTGATTTCCCGCCTGCCCAATGTGGCCTGCGTGCTCAAGACAGAACTGATGAACAATGTATTTCTCGGTGCGGGTGCGAGGCTTGCGCGCTACATCTGCAACGAACCGGGGCATCGCATGGTGAAGCAGGCAACCCTTGACTTCGAGTCCGGAAGCCATCTTCTGCTTTTTCCCGAGGGCACGCGCACGACCTCGTTTCCGGTCAATCCGCTCAAAGGCAGCATAGGGCTGATTGCGCATCACGCGAAGGTTCCCGTGCAGACATTGCTTATCGAAACGGATTCCGCCTATCTCACCAAGGGATGGCCCTTGTTTCGCAAGCCTGTGATGCCGATACACTACCGCGTGAGCCTGGGAAAGCGTTTCGATCCCCCGAACAATACCCGGCAGTTCATGGCGGAGCTTGAAAGCTATTTTGCGCAGGATCTGGTCCGGGATGCAAGGATTTGCGCGCCCGAGAAACAGGTATCATCATGCTGAACGCATCGAGCTCGCATCTTGTCCTCATCCCGAGCTATAACCCGGGGGAGAAGGTCTTTGAAACCGTGAGCGCTGCGCGCCAGCACTGGGCGCCTGTATGGGTGGTGGTGGACGGCAGCACGGATGGCACAGCAGAGAGGCTCGTTGAAATGGCAGGACTGGACCAGGGCTTGCGTGTGATTGTGCTGCCTGAAAACCGGGGCAAGGGTGCTGCGGTGCTGCATGGACTCGAACTTGCGGCAGCTTCAGGGTACAGCCATGTGCTGACCATGGATTCGGACGGCCAGCATCCTGCCGATCGCATTGCCGGTTTCATGGCGGTCTCGATCCGAGAGCCCGATGCGATGATACTGGGCCTGCCGGTGTTCGACGAACATGCGCCTGCGCTCAGGGTCGGGGGGCGGCGCATATCCAACTGGTGGGCCAACCTCGAGACGCTCTGGTCCGGCATAGGCGATTCGCTGTTCGGCTTTCGCGTCTATCCTGTCGAGCCCTTGAGGCGCGTGATGAAAAGACAGCCATGGATGCGCCACTTCGATTTCGACCCGGAGGCAGTGGTGCGTCTTTGCTGGCTGGGAATCAGGCCCGTCAATCTGGAAGCCCCGGTGCGCTATTTCAGAAAGGACGAGGGGGGCGTGTCGCACTTTCGCTACCTGCGAGACAACATGCTCCTGACCTGGATGCATGCGCGGCTGTTCGCGGGATTTCTGCTGCGCCTGCCAGTGCTCCTTGCAAGGAAGATCTCGCGCGCCTAGATCTCGCCGTGCCCCGTGATAGCGCCCTGCATTACCGCTGCGCGTCCTTCCAGCAGCAGGCGGCCTTCTGAACTGACCTCGAACCGGTAGAGCATGTCGTTTTCGCTGAATGTGATAGCGATGGCTTTCACGATCAGATCGGCCGCGATGTCGTCCAGTCGCTGCGCATGAAGCTTTGCGCCGCGCACGCTCACGAGATAGCCTGCGCGGGAAGGCTGGACTGATGCGCGCAGCGCGCCGTGCACGGCCATCGCCTGTGCCGCATATTCGATGCCGCAGGCACTGCCCAATCTGCCATGGGCGCGCAAAGGATTGTCGGGGCTGCGGTGACTGTGCGCGCTGCACTGTATCTGTTCTTCATTCCAGGAATCGACGCGGTCTAGCAGGCACATCTCGCCCTGGTGGGGGATATGCGCGGCGATCCAGTCGTGGTTGAGCAGGTTCAGCATGGTGAAATTGCAACGGCAAGCGTCTTGTGATCCAGATAGTCGAGCACCACGCGGCCGTCTTTCCGCATTGCGATGGTGCTGAGCATGGGCAGGCTGCGCGCGGCAGGGATGGCGGCGCGCAGTTTTTCGAGTTCGCCATCGAGCCTGTCTGCCGCGTCATCGCTCAATGCAACGCTGATTTCGGCCAGTGCCCCGGGTGTTTTCACCGGGGATAGCACAAGCGCGATGCCGAATGCATCCGGAATCGGCCGCGCCGTGAAGAGCGGTTCGGGATAGGGCGTGTCGCAGGCGAGCAGCACCGTGCGCGTGTGATCCACGACAACCAGGGCCAGCGCTTCCAGCAATCCTGCGCCGAAACTCGCATCGAAGGCGCACAGTACCGATGAGCTTGTCATCGCGCCGGTTGCAATGCCCCAGTACCCGGCGGCCGTGTTGTGCACCGAGTTGTGAAAGCGCGTGGGTGAAATCTGGCGGTCGCTGGATGCCAACATCTCGCAGATCGCGTGGCAGTTTTCTCCGTCGCCACCCGAGGAAGAAAACACGGCTGGAAGATCGGCGGCATCGAGTCCAGCAGCTTGAATGGCTTCGAGTCCGACCGCGAGCGTGAGCTTGACCAGCGCGCCGCTGCGTCTGCGTTCTGCCGCAGGAAGCAATGCGGGCGCGGGCAGCAGGGTTTTCTGGGGATTGTAGGGAGTCTGTCCATTGAGTATGGACTGGCTGTCCGGCCAGTTGTGCAGGCCGGGACCAAGCAGGCCGATGCCTTCGATATATGCGGCAAGCTTCATGCTGTCCGTCCGAAGATCAGGGTGCAGTTGGTGCCGCCAAAGCCGAACGAGTTGCTGAGCACGCGCTGAATTTTCTGTTCGCGGCTTTGGAGCAGGTAATCGAGATTCAAAGCCGGATCGATTTGCCTGGTGTTGATTCCTCCTGGCATGAAGTCATGTATGAGCGCAAGCGCCGAGATCACGGCCTCGATGCCGCCAGCCGCCCCCAGCGTGTGGCCGGTAGCGCCCTTGGTCGAGCTGCAGGGGGTGTTGCTGCCGAATAGCGCATGAACGGCGATGCCCTCGGCCGCATCGTTGCTGGGCGTCGCAGTGCCGTGCAAATTGATGTAGTCGATGTCTGAGGGTACAAGGTTCGCCATCTTCAGCGCATCCTGCATTGCGATCTTCGCGCCCAGGCCTTCCGGGTGAGGCGAGGACATGTGATAGGCGTCGCTGGATTCCCCTATGCCAAGCAGCATGATGCCATCGCAACCTTGCGGGTTTTTTTCCAGCAGCGCAAACGCCGCCGCTTCCCCGATAGACAAACCGTTGCGCTTCGCGTCATAGGGGCGGCAGGGCTCTTTCGACAGGAGCTCAAGAGAGTTAAATCCATACAGGGTGGTAAGGCACAGGGAATCTACGCCGCCCACCAGCGCAGCATCGATCAGCCCCGCCTCCATCATGCGCCGTGCCGAGCTGAATACCTTCGCACTCGAGGAACATGCGGACGAGACCGCAACGGCAGGGCCTGAGAGATCAAAATGGCGGTGAACAAAATCCGCGACGGAATATGTGTTGTGCGTGGTGCGATAGACGAAGCCGACAGGAAGCGTTCCTGTTTCGGGGTCGCGATGCCGGTACGCAAGTTCGGTTTGCAGAATGCCCGAAGTGCTGGTGCCCAGAAACACGCCGATGCGCTGCCTGCCGTATTTTTTGATCGCGGCGCGCACGGCTTCGTCAAAGCCGTCCTGCATCAAACCCAGCCATGCGAGCCGGTTGTTGCGGCAATCGTATTCGGACAGATGGCTGGGGAGCTTCACGTCGTCCAGCCCTGCCACTTCGCCGACAAAGGTTTTCAGGTCAACCGTGTCGAAGGTGCAGGGTGAGAGGCCAGAACGTTGCTCCTTGAGCGCGGAA
>JAJXWG010000080.1 GCA_021781695.1 Pseudomonadota bacterium | reverse complement strand
ATGTCATCCAGTCCATTCAAGAGGCAATGTTTGCGAAATGCGTCGATTGCAAAGGGATACATCTGGCCATCGGGTGCGGTAATCGCCTGCTTTTCAAGATCGATTGCAAGCCTGTAACCCTCGTTCGTCTCGACTGCACGAAACAGTGCATCCACTTTTTCCGCATCCAGTTTGATCGGCAACAAGCCGTTCTTGAAACAGTTATTGAAGAATATATCGGCAAAACTGGGCGCGATGATCGCGCGAAAACCGTAATCCTCGAGCGCCCACGGCGCGTGCTCGCGCGAACTGCCGCAACCGAAATTCTCGCGCGCCAAAAGAATCTGCGCGCCCTGATAACGCGGCTGGTTCAACACGAAGTCCGGATTCAAAGGCCGCCTGGAATTGTCCATATCCGGTTCGCCGTGATCCAGATAGCGCCACTCATCGAACGCATTGGGGCCGAAGCCGGAACGCTTGATGGATTTCAAGAACTGTTTCGGAATGATCGCATCCGTGTCCACATTGCTGCGGTCCAACGGCACGACCAGCGCATCCAGCTTGATGAATTTTTTCATTTTGACCCGGCATCCTTCGCATTTCCATCGACCGCATGCAGCTTTTTTTCTACCCAGTGACCCGCCGTCTCCAGTCCCCTGACTGTGGCCTCTCCGCCCTTCTGGATGCCGTGACCTGTCGCATCGGCGGCCTTCTCGATGCCATGCCCGGCCGCTTCTCCGCCTCTCTTGACCGCATCGCCCACCTTCGCGGGTACGCTTTCATCGGCAAACACAGGCGAACAGGTCAACAGCGTCGCCAGTAAAATCAAAACATTCTTCATGATTTTTCCTTCACAATTTGCTCACATCGACAAAGTGTCCTGCGATGGCTGCGGCTGCGGCCATTTCAGGACTGACCAGATGTGTGCGCCCGCCCTGCCCCTGACGCCCCTCGAAATTGCGATTGGATGTTGACGCACAGCGCTCGCCAGCGGAAAGCTTGTCGTCATTCATCGCAAGACACATCGAACAGCCGGGGTCACGCCACTCGAAACCTGCCTCGATAAAAATCCTGTCCAATCCTTCCTGCTCGGCCTGACGCTTTACAAGGCCCGAGCCCGGCACAACCAGTGCCTGCTTCACATTGGGCGCTACCTTCTTGCCGCGCGCAACGCTTGCTGCCGCGCGCATGTCTTCGATGCGCGCATTGGTGCACGAACCGATGAACACCTTGTCGATCGCGATTTCGGTGATGGGCGTATTCGCTTTCAGACCCATATAGGCCAGCGCGCGTTCAGCCCCTTCGCGCTTGTCAGCACTCATCAAAGCAGGATCCGGCACAAAGCCGTCGATCGCCACCACCATTTCCGGCGAAGTTCCCCAGGTGACCTGCGGGCGTATGCTTGCAGCATCCAGCACAACGACAGCGTCGAACACCGCACCCTGGTCGCTCTTCAGGTCGCGCCACTGCTCCACGGCCCTGCCCCACATCTCCCCCTGCGGCGCAAACGGACGCCCCTTGAGGTAGGCAAAAGTGGTTTCATCTGCAGCAACCATGCCTGCGCGCGCTCCCGCTTCGATCGCCATGTTGCAAAGAGTCATGCGCGCTTCCATGGAAAGCGCACGCACAGCGCTGCCGGTGAATTCGATCGCATAGCCCGTGCCTCCTGCAGTGCCTATCCTGCCTATCACCGCCAGCGCAACGTCCTTGGCTGTCACGCCATGAGCGAGCTCTCCCTCTATGCGAACTTCCATCGAACGCGACTTTTTTGCGACCAGGCATTGCGTCGCCATCACATGTTCGACTTCGGAGGTGCCTATGCCGTGAGCCAGCGCCGCGAATGCGCCGTGCGTGCTGGTGTGGGAATCGCCGCACACCACGGTCATGCCAGGCAGGGTAGCACCCTGTTCGGGGCCGATCACATGCACGATGCCCTGGCGTATGTCGTTCATCTTGAATTCGGTCACGCCGAATTCGGCGCAGTTGGCATCCAAGGTCTCGACCTGTATGCGCGAGACCGGGTCGGCAATACCTGCCGAGCGATGGGTGGTCGGCACATTGTGATCCGGCACGGCCAGCATCGACGCTGTGCGCCAGGGCCTGCGACCTGCCAGCCGCAGCCCTTCGAAGGCCTGCGGGCTGGTCACTTCATGAACCAGCTGGCGGTCGATGTAGATCAGCGCGGTGCCATCCTCATCCTGCCGCACCAGATGTGAATTCCAGAGTTTGTCGTAAAGCGTTTGTGCGCCCATAGTCTTAACCTAGCATATACCCTACTTTGAGAGCGTAGCATTATGACACAAACGTCACAATTTAGCAGCCAGGAAGACTCGTCTCAGGAAGGATTGCGGGGAGACTTTTCGTTCAATACCAGATGACCGTCTTTCATCGGTATGCGCGGGCCGGGATCGTGATCCATGCGCACGGCATGCTCCTTGCCGTCCAGATGGTAAGTCACGTTGTAACCCAGAAGCTGCTTTTCATTGGTATATTCCATCCTGCAACGCTCTTCCATCACTGTCTGGCGGTCTGACTGCTGCATGTTTTTCTGCACGGTATTGCCAGCATAGCCGCCGGCCGCAGCGCCTGCGATGGCCGCAACGGTACTGCCATTGCCGCGGCCAACCTGATCGCCCAGAATACCGCCCAGCACCGCACCGATCGCAGTCCCCGCAATCCGATTCTGATCGCGTACCGGCGCCTCGCGGGTAACGGGCTGCTCTCCGCATACCTTATGCGCTACCCGAACATCCCTGAAAATCTGCTGCACACTAACAACTTCAGCATAATCGGCATGAGCGGCTCTGTGATGCGACACCTCGTAGCTTGCAATTCCGCCTATCGCAGTGGCTGCGGCAGCACCTCCTGCCAGACCTATCAACATTGATTTGTTCAGCATTTGCTTTCTCCTGTGCGTCAATACGTAAGCCATATTATCACCAATAAATCCGTGCGCGGCTATACGTCTTTTTTCAGCACAAGCAGCAGCCATCCTGACAGCGCCATCAGCGCGCTGAATGTATAAAGCAGGCTTGCTCCATAATGCTGCCAGATCGGTCCGCTTGCCAGACCGCCGAACATTCCTCCCGCACCATAGGTGAGGCTGCCGAACAAAGCCTGGCCTCTGGACTGATGGCGCCCTTTGAACAGTTCATGCACCAGCCCCATCGAGGACGCGTGATAGGCACCGAAGGTTGCCGCATGCAGCACCTGTGCGATGAGCAGCAGCACCAAAAAATCCACACCCCAGCCTATCAGCATGAAACGCAGCACGGCCAAAGCAAAACTGGCTATCAATATGCGCTGGTAGCCATAACGATGCGCAATCTTCGGCATCAGAAAAAACATCGCAATCTCACAGATCACGCCCAGCGCCCACAGCGCCCCCACCGAACTTTTTGCATAACCGTGCTCAACCAGATAGATGGAAAAGAAAGTATAGTAAGGACCATGTGCCGCCGACATCAGAAAGCATGCGCCGAACAGCACCAGCACACGCGGCCGCAACACCAGTTGCCTGATGGGCTGATGGTCGGTGTGATGCGCAAGCACAGCCGTTGCAGGCATCTGGCTTGAAAAAACCAGTATCCCCAGCTCGCAGGTCAGCCCTGCCCAAAGCAGCCAGGCGATGGACATGTGATCAAAGGCATAACCCAGGCCCACCACCGACACGATGAAACCGATCGATCCCCATGAGCGTATCCGGCCATAACGGGCAGCATCCGGCCCAAGGTAACTCAGCGTGGTTGCCTCGACCAGCGGCATGGAGGCACTCCAGAAAAAGCTCATCAACCCAAGCACCAGCAGCATCCCCCAGAAGCTGATGGTCACAAACACCCCCAGATAAAACAAGGCGCTCAGGGTAGCTGCTATCTGCACCACTAGCCGCCGCCTTCCCGTGTGGTCGGCAAGCCAGCCCCACAGATTGGGGGCCAGCATGCGCATCACAGGCTGCACGGACATCAGCATGCCGATCTCGACCGCGTTGAAGTGTATCGACTTGAGATACAGGCTCCAGTAGGGCGCGAACATGCCGATGAAGGCGTAGTAGAAAAAATAGAAGCCGGCGATGCGCCAATAGTAATTTTTGGTTTTGGCCACTTGATGCGATGAATAACAAAGCGCGCATTCTAATGTACTCCTGCCGTTCTATTGCTAAAGCCACCAACATAATTGATCACGCCTCTTGAAAATTGGAAATGCGTCCCAATTTGTTGCAAACACGAATTCTGGAGAACGATATGGAACAGAACCAAGACAATTCCGCTGAAGCCACCCCGGGCGAAGTCATGCCCAGCCTTGAAGAGCTGCTGCAGGCAGCCGAGCGCAAGGCCCAGGAACACTATGACGCCTGGATGTATGCGAAGGCGGAAAGCGAAAATATACGCCGCCGCGCGACCGAAGATGTCTCCAAGGCGCAGAAATTTGCAGTTGAGCGTTTCTCCAATGAAGTGCTCGCGGTAAAGGACAGCCTGGAAGCCGGACTTGCCGTTGAGACTGCAACGGTTGAAAGCTTTAAGAGCGGCATGGAACTGACCCTCAAACAACTTTCCAGCGTGTTTGAAAAATTCAACATTGCCGAGATCAATCCGGTTGGCGAAAAACTCGATCCTCACAAACACCAGGCGATCAGCATGATAGAAAGCGAATTGCCGGCCAACACCGTCGTGAGCGTGATGCAGAAAGGCTATGCGCTGAATGACCGCATACTGCGCCCTGCACTGGTGCTGGTTTCCAAAGGAAAATAATTAAATGCGCCATTCACTGGCCACTAACGACTAGTGACTAATTTAATTGCTCGCACTTGAAATATGAGGCATCCATCCCCAGTTTCTGCGGCATCGGAACAATTCAACTTTTGAAAGGAATCGGCATCATGGGAAAAATTATCGGTATTGATCTTGGCACAACCAACTCTTGCGTCGCGGTCATGGAAAACGGCAAGACCAAGGTCATCGAAAACGCAGAGGGTGCCCGCACCACACCATCGATCATCGCCTACATGGAAGATGGCGAAATCCTGGTCGGTGCAGCAGCCAAACGCCAGGCCGTGACCAACCCCAAGAACACGCTGTACGGCGTCAAGCGCCTGATCGGCCGCCGCTTCGACGAAAAAATGGTGCAGAAAGACATCGACATGGTGCCATTCTCCATCGTCAAGGCCAAGAATGGCGACGCATGGATCAAGGTGCGCGACAAGGAATTCTCCGCACCCGAAATTTCCGCGCAAATATTGATGAAGATGAAGAAGACAGCCGAAGACTATCTGGGCGAGTCAGTCTCAGAGGCGGTCATCACCGTGCCTGCCTACTTCAACGATGCGCAGCGCCAGGCCACCAAGGATGCCGGCCGCATCGCGGGTCTGGACGTCAAGCGCATCATCAACGAACCGACCGCAGCGGCTCTTGCCTTTGGCCTTGACAAACAGGAAGGCGATCGCAAAATTGCCGTGTATGACCTGGGTGGCGGCACATTTGATATCTCCATCATCGACATCGCCGAGATCGAGGGCGAGCACCAGTTCGAGGTCATGTCCACCAACGGCGACACGTTCCTGGGCGGCGAAGACTTCGACATGCGCGTGATCGAGCATCTGGTCGAAGAATTCAAGAAGGAGTCCGGCATCGACCTGAAAAAAGACATGCTGGCATTGCAGCGCCTGAAGGACGCGGCAGAAAAAGCCAAGATCGAATTGTCAAGCGCGCAGCAGACCGAAGTGAATCTGCCTTACATAACGGCGGATGCCACAGGCCCCAAGCATCTGGCCGTAAAAATCACCCGCGCCAAACTGGAAAGTCTGGTGGATGATCTGATTGCGCGCACCATCGAGCCATGCAAGATCGCCATGAAGGACGCCGGCATCTCCATCTCCGACATCGCCGACGTGATCCTGGTCGGCGGTCAGACCCGCATGCCCATGGTCCAGGAAAAGGTCAAGGAATTCTTCGGTCGCGAACCCCGCAAGGACGTGAACCCGGATGAAGCTGTGGCTGTGGGCGCCGCCATCCAGGGCGGCGTGCTGCAGGGCGAAGTCAAGGATGTGCTGCTGCTCGACGTGACCCCGCTGTCTCTGGGCATCGAGACCATGGGCGGCGTGATGACCAAGCTCATCAAGAAGAACACCACGATACCGACCAAGGCATCACAGGTGTTCTCCACGGCAGATGACAACCAGTCTGCGGTGACCATCCATGTGTTGCAAGGCGAGCGTGAAGTCGCATCCGGCAACAAGAGCCTGGGCCAGTTCAACCTGTCCGACATTCCGCCGGCACCCCGCGGCATGCCGCAGATCGAGGTGACCTTTAACATCGACGCCAACGGCATCCTGCACGTGTCTGCGAAGGACAAGGCCACCAACAAGGAAGCGAACATCACGATCAAGGCAAGCTCCGGACTATCTGAAGCCGAGATCGAAAGCATGGTTCGCGACGCCGAGGCGCATGCAGAGGACGACAAGAAGGCACTGGAACTCGTGACTGCGCGCAACCAGCTCGATGCGCTGATCCACTCGACCAGCAAATCGCTCAAGGAATACGGCGACCAGCTGGCAGCCGACGAGAAATCCGCGATCGAAGCTGCGCTCAAGGAAGCAGAGGAAGTGGTCAAGGGCGACGACAAAGATGCTATCGAAGCCAAATCTGAAGCATTGGCAACAGCCGCGCAGAAGCTAGGCGAGAAGATGTACGCTGCCGAGCAGGCTAAGGCACAGGGTGCTGAAGCATCGCACGAGACTTCCAAAGAGGAAGGCGACGTGGTGGATGCCGAGTTTACCGAAGTGAAGGACCAGAAGTAAGTTACTAGTCGCTAGACGTTAGTCGTTAGTTAACCAAAAATAAGGCAGTCGCTAGTTGTTGGCCGTTAGTCGTTAGCAACCCCTGTGGTTTGCTTTTCAACTAATGTCTAGTATCTAGCGACTAATAGCTATGAGCAAAAAAGACTACTACGAAGTGCTGGGCATCAATCGCGATGCCTCGGAAGACGAGATCAAGAAGGCTTATCGCAAGCTTGCGATGAAGCATCATCCTGACCGCAATCCGGACAACCCTAAGGCTGAAGAACACTTCAAGGAAGCCAAGGAAGCTTACGAAACTCTGTCCGATGGCCAGAAGCGCGCGGCATACGACCAGTATGGCCACGCGGCCTTTGAAGCGGGCGGCATGGGTGGAGGAAGCCCTTTTGGCGCGGGCGCCGGCGCACAGGGATTCGATTTTTCCGACATCTTCGGCGACATCTTCGGTGGAGGTCGCGGAAGTGGCGGCGGTCGCAGCAATGTGCAACGCGGCGCAGACCTGCGCTACAACCTCGAGATCACGCTGGAACAGGCAGCGCGCGGCACCGAGACGCAAATACGTGTGCCGACCATGGAAGAAT